>JAZOCI010000096.1:0-13393 GCA_045596465.1 Bacteroidales bacterium
CCGCAATAGTTTTCAGAAATCTTATTGTCGGATGCAGCTATAATTTGAGCAACTAAGTCATCAGCTGAAGTTGGCTTGCAATTATCCATAACGATTTTGCGATCTGGAGCGATAAGGACAAATGTAGGGATTTTATTGGTAACACCATACAATGCGCAGATTGAATCGCCAGTGATGCCTTTGGTTTCTTTGTGAATTGTTGGATATGGAATATTGTATGTATCAATCCAACCTATTGCGGAATATGATGTATTCCTGTCTACTGGAGATATTTCCATGAAATATACATCACTTTCGTTGCAACCTAATTTGTAGTAAGCATCTACAACTCTTGGAGCGTATTCTTTACAATCAGCGTCATTTGTCGCAAAGAAATGTATCAAAACATATTGACCGCCGTCTAAGATTTCGAGGAGGTCAATTTTTTCTCCGCCGTGTGCTGTTGAATTGAAGTTTACAGCTTCTGTTAATGTTGTTTGTGCGCTAACGCCAATGCTTAATAACAAAGCGAAAGCAAATGATAAAAATTTTTTCATTTTTTTAAATTTTATAATTAAATGTAATTGAAATTGAGGTGCAAATGTAATACTTTTTTTTAAACTGAGAATTGAAAATCAGACTTTTTTTTAAGTTAAAAGTTAATAGTTAAAAGTTAATAGTTAAAAGTTGGAAGTTTATTAAGTTATTTTAACTCTTAACTAATAACTTTTCATTGTCAATTGTCAATTGTTAACTTCTCAACATTCCTATTAATATTAATAAGGTATAATCCTTTTTCAATATCGCTGATATTTATCGTTGCGTTATCATCGTAGATACGAACATTTTTCACGCAGCGTCCTGTCATGTCGTAAATTTTGACATCAGCTTCTTTCATTTCAGATATTATATTTATTTCTGATGAAGCTGGATTAGGATAAATCTTAAAATTATTTAACAATAATTCTTCTACATTTTCTCCCGAGAAAGTCTTGTCGCAAGTTTCGTCAGATTTCTCAGATTCTGCTGTAGTACTTACGGCTGTCACACTAAAACAATATTCTGTATCCGCTGTCAAGCCTGTTACTGTATATTGAATATCGTCGATACTATCAGCCACTAACTCTGTTCCTTGGTAAAGGTTATAAGTAACAGCGTTTTCCACTGCGTTCCATACCACGAGCATAGAAGTGTCGCTTTTTGCAATCGCTGTTGCCTCAGGTTTCTCAGGAGTTACTACTGGTCCTTCTGGTTCTTCTGGTTCTTCTGGTTCTTCATCACAGCTATGTTCTTCAATGCCGAATGGAGCAAGAGCGTCTACTATGTCTTGAGCTGTTTCTACAGGATAAATGTCTTGAAGTACAATGCTGCGATCTGGAGCTATCAGCACCAATGTCGGATATTGTTTTATGCCATAAGTGTCGTCAATTTTATCGCCGCCTGCTTCTCTGCTGATAGTCGGATATTCAACACCGAATTTCTCTACCCACCATTGACATATTTCATCGCTGTCGGAAGGAGATATTTCCATGAAAAACACGTCATGCTTATTACAACCTAAAGCCTTATAAGCATCAACAACATGCGGACATGCATCAAAACAAGGAGAACAACTATAGAAGTAAAAATCTATTAACACATATTGTCCTCTGTCCAAAATTTCAAAAAGATGTATAGTATCTTGTCCGTAGCATTCTACAGCCGTGAAATCGACAGCTTCTGTCAATGTGGTTTGTGCTTTTACGTTAAGGCTTAATAGTATTGCAAATAAAAGTGATAAAATTTTCTTCATGATGTAAGTGGTTTGTTTATGCGCAAAAATAGCAAATTATCATTTTGTAAACTGCTTGCGTCTAAAAAAAAATTATCTTTGCACGACATAGTCCGAAAGGCTTAAACATACAGATAATGAGAAAAATAACACATATCAGAAAAGGCTTTTCCAAGCTTCTTAAAGAAGATAAGCTGAGAGCTGTCGCGGAATGCGTGAAAAATCCGAGCGAATTTATTTCTTTGTTGAAAAGTTTTTGGCATTCCGATGAGGAAAAACAGAAGCAGTTTGATGAGTTCAGCGAAAATACCATTTCCAATTTTCATGTTCCTTACGGTGTCTCTCCTAATGTGATTATCAACGATGAGACTTATATCGTTCCTATGGTTATTGAAGAAAGTTCTGTCGTGGCAGCGGCTTCGGCGGCGGCGAAGTTCTGGGGCGAAAGAGGCGGCTTCCATGCCGAAATCGTCGATGTGAAGAAAGTAGGTCAGGTGCATTTCTGCTGGAAAGGTGAGAAAGACACTTTGATAAAACTGATGCCCGACATCAAGGCTGAACTTCTGAAAAACACAGCTTCCATCACCGAAAAGATGGAGAAACGCGGCGGTGGAATCTTAGATATTGAACTCGTCGATTTTACCGAAAAAATAGATAATTATTATCAGCTTCGCGTCACCTTCAACACCTGCGACTCTATGGGTGCCAACTTCATAAATTCTATCTTGGAAAACTTCGGCAAGACTTTACAAGATTTCTTCATACGTCAAGATAATTTGAAAGAAGACGAGAGAGATGTCGAGATTGTGATGTGTATCTTGTCGAACTACACTCCGGAATGTTTGGTGAAAGTGTGGGTGGAATGTGATGTAAATCAGTTAGATGGCGTCGATGAGAATCTCGATGGCAAGGCTTTTGCCATGAAGTTCAAGAAGGCTGTCGATATTGCGCATATCGACGTGTATCGCGCCACGACACATAACAAAGGTATTTATAACGGCATCGACGCTGTGGTCATAGCAACGGGCAACGATTTTCGCGCAGTTGAAGCGGCAGGTCATTCCTACGCGGCAAGAAACGGCCGCTACGAAAGCCTCTCTTACGTTGATATTCAAGACAATATTTTCAGATTTACCTTGGAGGTTCCTCTCGCACTCGGCACTGTCGGAGGCTTGACATCATTGCATCCTTTGGCAAAACAATCGCTCGAGCTGATGGGTAATCCTTCGGCACGACAGCTGATGATGATAGCTGCAACGATGGGACTCGCCAATAATTACGCTGCCGTCAAATCTCTCACAACAAAAGGAATACAACAAGGTCACATGAAGATGCACCTCGCCAATGTCCTCAATCAACTTGGTGCGACAGAAGAGATGAAGACATTGGCTGTAGAATATTTCAAAGATAAAATCGTTTCATATTCTGAAGTAGAGAAATTTTTACAATTAGGAATTAAGAATTAGGAATAATTGTAGAGACGTACAATATGTAATTGCTGCGTCTTAACAATGTTTATGAATTATGCATTATGAATTGTTTTAAGTCGAACGGGAAATTTTTGTTGACAGGTGAGTATCTCGTCTTGAAGGGCGCGACGGCTTTGGCGCTGCCTCTGAAATTGGGACAAAGTCTTGAGGCTGAGGCTTTAGATTCTGACGAAGGCAAGATTTATTGGAACGCGAATTTAAAGACTACGGACAACGGACAACGGACTACAGACATTGTTTGTGGTGTAAAGCCTTGGTTTAATGTCATTTTAAATAAAGCTGATTTCAGCGTCTTGGCGACTGACGACAAAGAAAGAGCGGAACGACTTTCAAATATCTTATCGAAGGCTAAGTCGTTGAATGCAAGTCTTTTCACCGAGTCTCACGACTATAAATTCAGCACACATTTGGATTTCGACCCGCACTGGGGTTTGGGCAGCAGCTCCACATTAATCAATAACATCGCCGAATGGGCGAATATCGATCCGTATCTTTTGTTGGACGAGACTTTCAAAGGCTCCGGCTACGACATCGCCTGCGCTAAGGCTGAGCAACCGATATTTTATAGCCTTCAGCCTTCAGCCGCCTGCAATAAGCAACAGAACGACCTGACATCTCAGCGCCTCAGCGCCTCAGCGTTTTTTAATCCTTCTTTCAAAGACAATCTTTATTTTGTCTATCAAGGTCATAAGCAAAATTCTGCTGAAGAAGTTAAAATATTTTTAGATAAAGATAAAAATTACGAGAAAGAAATAAAATCTATCAGCGAGATTGGAAGAATACTTCCAGAAATACAGACACTTAGAGACTTCTGTTATTTCATGAAGGTTCATGAAGAGATAATGTCGTCATGCTTAGAACGTAAACGGATCAAAAAATATTTTAACGATTTTGAGGGCGAGATGAAGTCGCTCGGAGCTTGGGGCGGCGATTTCTTTTTGGCAGCGACAGAATGGAACGAAGAAAAAGTGCAAAAATATTTTAACGATAAAGGTCATAACGTTATATTCAAATATAAAGACATTGTTAAATAGGGTATCAGGGTTAGTATGAATAATATGGAAATAATAAAACGCAGTCCGTCGAATATCGCAATAGTGAAATATTGGGGAAAACACGGAAATCAACTTCCTAACAATCCTTCGATAAGTTTTACTTTAAGTAATTGTTTTACAGAGACAAAAATAACTTATAACAACATAGACTCTCAGACTCTCAGATTCTCAGATTCTCAGTTTGCTTTAGATTTTTATTTTGAAGGCAAGGAAAATAAGGCTTTTAAAGCTAAGATTGAAAAATATCTTTTAGAGAATAAGCAGTATTTTTCATTTTTAGACGGACTTCATCTTACGATAGAAAGTCGCAACTCATTTCCGCATTCTTCTGGCATCGCATCGAGTGCGTCTTCCATGAGTGCGTTGGTAATGTGTCTGTTAGGAATAAAATATAAAGACAGCGCGATTGATTTACAGGAGGCTTCATTTCTTTCAAGATTAGCATCGGGAAGTGCGGCTCGTTCCGTATATCCGACAATGACGTTGTGGGGAAAAACTGAGTCGCTGCCAAATAGCTCCGACGAATTTGCAATTCCAATCGGCGACATAATAGCTCCGGTCTTCAAATCGTATCACGATAGTATTCTGATTGTCAGCTCAAAAGAGAAAAGCGTTTCAAGTCGTGCCGGACATTCCCTGATGAATAATCATCCTATGGCAGAACATCGTTACGCTACAGCAAGAAAAAATACTGAAGATTTATTAACGATTTTGAAACAAGGTGATTTAGAAGGTTTTATAAAAATAGCAGAAGCCGAAGCGAACCAGCTTCACGATTTGATGGCGACATCAACGCCGTCTTATACTTTGAAAGAACCAAATACAATCAATATTATTAATGAAATTTTAGAATTTAGAAAAGAGACTGGTCTTCCAATATGTTACACCTTAGACGCAGGACCTAACGTACATCTTCTCTATCCAGACTTCTGCGCTAAACAAGTTCACGATTTCATTGAAGAAGTCTTGAAAGACTATTGTTTTGAAAATAAATATATTGCGGACAATGTGGAATTAGGAATTGCTTATTGACTTAAAACTAACCCAAGGTCTGTAGACCGTAGACTTTAGACTTTAAATCATGAACAAAAAATATCACGGCAAACTTATATTATTTGGCGAATATTCAATGATATTCGGTTCGGAGGCTTTGTTGATGCCGTATTATTCTGTTGGCGGAGAATGGAGTTCTGTCATCAATCGTCCGTCGGAAAAAGCTTTTGAATCTAATCGTAATATTCGTGATTTTTACAATTATCTATGTGATAATTATGACTTTAGGATTCTTGATTTAAGACGCCTCGGCATGGAGATAGATGCCGGATTATTATTCGATTCTAATATTCCGCTCGGTTATGGCGTTGGCAGTTCAGGCGCACTGACAGCTGCTATTTACGACAGATATAAGTTAATAGAAATTAACGATATTTCTAAATTGAAAGAATTTCTTGCCAAGATGGAAAGTTTCTTTCATGGCAGTAGCTCCGGCATCGACCCATTGCAATGTTATATCGGAAAGCCATTTGTGTTAAGACAACAGACAACAGACAACGGACAACAGACGACAGTCAAGATTATAAACGAAGATTTTATCTCCGATGGCATTCATATCTTCTTGATAGATACTAAGATAAAAAGTCCTACTGCTCCTTTGGTGGAACATTTCAAAAAGTTGCGACAGGATAATATTTATCTCGAAAAATTCGATAACGAATATATTCCGCTTGTAAGTAATTGTATAGGATCGCTAACCAGCAAAAATGACGATGATTTCTATACCTATTTATATAGGCTCTCGCAATTGCAACTCGAGTTGTTGTCGCATACAATACCAGAATCGACTCGACATTATTTCTTAAAAAATATTAAGGAAGACGGTTTTCAGGTGAAATTATGCGGTGCCGGCGGTGGCGGTTATCTTCTCGGATTTAGTGATAATATTGATAAAACAAATAAATATTGGAATAATATTGACAAAACCATAATTTGGGTGAAATAATTTTGTATATTTGTAAAACATTTTAGCAAATCATACGTTACAATTAAACTATTTACTAACTTAAAACGTCACAAAATGAAAAAACATTTTTTAACTTTAGTAGCTGTTTTGTTAATTGGCTTTATTTCATGCGCCAAAGATAATTTAGCACAACTTGAACAACTTCCTACAAAAGCTCAAGAGTTTGTTAAGACTTATTTCGCTGATTATCAAGTGTCATATATCTTCGCTGACAAGGAATTTGCCGATGTCGACTATAAAATCCGTTTTGAAGACGGCACAGAGATAGAGTTCAATGCAAAAGGCGAATGGACTGATGTCAGTGGCAAAAACAATTGTATTCCAACAGGTTTTATCCTGAAAGAAATCACGAATTATGTCGAAGCCAATCACAATAATATGTGTATCACCGACATAGAAAGAGAATTCAATCGCATCACAATTGAACTCAACAATCAGTTAGAGCTTGAATTTAATAGCAAAGGTAAACTTATTTCTTACGACGATTGATAAATCTGAAACTTCAAGAATAATAAGAAATCTCCAACACTTTGACTTATAAGTTGTTGGAGATTTCTTTTTTGTATCAATAATAAATCACATTTAAATCGGGTTGCTTCATTTTGAGAAGCTCGATGTCTTTGCTCTTAATCTTTGTCTTATAGGCTTTTAAGTGTTTGAGTGACGGGAGATTTTCCAAAGTCACGACACTCTTTACGAAAGTATTGACGATTGACAAATCTTCCAAAAGACTGAAGTTTGCGAGCGGTTTGAGACTTCTTACCGAAGTTCCTCCTATGTTAAGAATTTTTATGTTATTCAGATTTTCTATTGGAGTCAAATCTGAAACTGGAGTGTTTTCGATATTCAAATTCTTTAATAACAATAAGTTAGATAAAGGATCGATATCGTCAACAGGATTGCCACTAACAGACAATACTTCCAATAATTCTTTGTCGTTCAGCGGTGTCAGATCTTGAATCTGATTGTTATTAATTATTAACTTTTTCAGAAACGACATCTGTTGTAAAGGCTCCAAACTGTAAACAACATTGTTAGGGTCGACGCTAATTTCTTCAATATCAACGATTGATTGTAGTTGTTCGGCTGTTGGATTCGAGTTGCACAACAAATGGCTGTTGAATATTTCGCGCCATGCCAAGTCGAGATTTCCCCACCATAATCTCAAATCGTCGGTTTGATATATCACTGTCACTTGTCTTTGCTTTTTCTTCAGCGTAACAGCTTCATTTTGTGATATTTTACTTCCGTCAGCATAGATTTTTGATATATTAGAGAGTTCATGTAAAGGCTGTAATGAAGTAACTTTCGTGTCCTCAATGTTAAGATCTTTTAAGTTTTTAAGATTTGCTAATGCCGATAAATCAGAGACTTCAGTATTTTTAACATTCAACGACTTAAGATTATGCAATCCGTAAAGTGGCGACAAATCATCGATTTTAGTGTTGGAAATATCAAGGAACTCTATGTTAGTCAATCGACTAATAGGTTCTGCGTCTTGAATGAAATGTTCAACTTTAAGATTTTTTATGTTAATAATTGAATGTAATTCTTCTTTTGTCGGTCTCTTGCTTGTCATCGCCTGCGTTGTCAGCAAATCTTTCCAGAAAGAAGGAAGCGCATTCCACCACAACTCGAGGGTTTGTGTTTCGTAGATGACAAGTACATTAGGATTAGAGCGCATGAATTTATCTGCCATTTCTTTGTTAACCAAACAGTTATCGCAATAAATCTTACTCAATCGCGACATATTGTCGAGTGGCATCAAGTCGGAAACTTCTGTGTTGGAAAAGTTTATTTCATTAAGACGATCCAAACTTTTCAGCGGTGACAAATCCGTAATTTTTGTTCCTTCTACATTTAAGAAATGAAGATTTACGAGACCTTGCAAAGGCGTGATGTTTGTTATATTAGTGTTGCTAATATCTAAGTTGTGTAATTTCAATAAGTTAGTGAGAGGAGAGAGGTCTGTGATTTGGGTCCCCGATACGTTAAGACTTGTTAAGTTAATACATTTTAACACAGGAGTGAGGTTATCTACGTCGGTGTCAGCTAAAGAAAGGTTGTTCAAGTCTTTGAAGAATGAAACGACGGAAATATCGTTGATTTTTATGTTATCGGCTTTAAAATCTTGAACAACATTGGCATATTTCAGGTTGGAAATATCAGTTATATTTGTGTTATTGATATTTAATTCTTTGATTTTATTGAGGTTACGAATCGGGTTGATGTCTGATACTTTTGTTCCCGAGCAATTGAGATAACGTAATTCCGACAACTCAGCCAAAGGATTGAGTTCTGTGATGTTTTCATCTCCCGAAACATCGACTTCTGTTATCTTGGTAATTTGCTGAAGTATTTCGTAAATAGGTGATAATGAAGTTTTTATTGTGTCGTAGACCCAACGGCTTACAACATCGTTGATGAAAATTACCGTGTCTGGTTTATGTCCATACAATTCATCAATACGATCCATTGATAGTGTGTCGTTGTCGACTATCATAAATGAATCTCTAAGTGCGAACTCGCGTTTTACCAATAATGTGTAGCCATCTGTTAAAATTTCATTAACATTTGACATTTCCACCTCATCGGCGATGAAGAAATCCTTGCCGAGATAACGTTTCCAAGTCGGACTCATCGAATTCCACCAGCTATAAAGTTCTTCTTTGGCATTAGGTTTTGTCGTGTAAAAGCTGACGATTTTAAGTTCTTTCTTGTAGCTGTCTAAATTTATTTCGAGAAAACGAGGTTTTGAGTTGTTTACAGCCTCGCCTGTTATGGTATTGCCGGCGATAGTTCTAACCATAGCGACTTTGAAGAATGTTTCTCCAGAATCGTTGGTTTGAGGTGTAACGCTTTGAATATCAAAGTTGAATTTTACATCATCAAAAAAGAAATCAATGTCTTTGAGGTAAGATTGCACATCTTTATTTATCGATGTTCCTCTGTTTTCATCGAGGTCATCTTCCACCTGTACTTTTTCATCTCTGAAAATCTTGCTATAACTTTCTTTGAAAATTATATCTTTTTCTTGGGCGTAATTGTCGGGATTTCCGATGAAGTTAAGAGTTTCCTGAAGATATTTTACCATCTGATGTACCTGAGACTCATACTCTTTGATGTCTTTGTCGGACAAAGATGTTTGGGCTTTTAGGAATAAAGATGAGAGTAATAATATTGAAAATATTAATAATTTTTTCATTTTTATTTGTTGATGTTTGGTTGATAAAATTTCAGCAGTTCTTCTTTTTCGTCATCTTTCAAGAAAATGAGATTGGAGATGAGCCAACCTGTGTTAAGACCTTCTCTGTCAAACCACGACACTTCGAAATACCAGTTATCTATTTGAAACACATGGAATTTCTCGCTATTTATTTTTTCGAAGACCAAATTACCGCATTTCACTTCATAGAAGAAGATAGAGAGATAATCGGGTGAGTATGAATTAGATGCGTAATATTCGATACATTCTGGAGTTTTAAAGACTTTATGAATGTTCATAAAGTCTAACTCGTGGCTCATTGGATGCAAGAAATGTTTTTGTTGTTCAGCGATGTCGCCTTTCGGGAACAGTTTGCTGAAGTCGGAGAAATATACGTTTGTCAAGACCCATTTTGAACCGAGATTTTCTTGTTCTATGGTGAAAATCATGCTAATATCGACTTTTTCTCCATTCATTTTAAAAGTGGCGGAGACTTCGGAATACCATTTTCCGCCGAGGAATTCAAAATAATTTTTATCATATTCTGTTAAATCGGCGATGAAGAAGTCGCGCAAAGAACCGTTGGTTCTCGGATTTTCCATGTCGAACAACAGCGGCAAAACTGTTTTACGTTTCATTCTGTCGCGATAATCAGTAGAATCGGGATGGATTTTTGTTCCATATTGATCTTCTTCATAATTGAAACGGCTCATAAACTGACTCATTTGCTTAGTCATAGTGTAAAAAGCTCTTTCGTCAGTTTGTACGTCGCCGAGGTTTGTATATGTTTGTGCTTCAGATGTTTTAATAAAAAACACTGAGAATAACAATGCGTTAATCAGCAGAAATTTCTTCATTATGATGCAGAATGAAAGGCCGCTCCAAACAATTCAGAGCTGCTTATTTTATTTATAGTGATGTTTCTTTAACTCTCATATCGCCCAACAAAACGTCCCAGAAACCAATAAGGCGTCCGCCGATTTGTGTTTCTTTACGTTTAACATATACAGTAATATCTTTCTTTGTTGTATCTTGATATATGAGGCGACCTTCTTTATCAAAACCTTTAAATGTCTGGAACACAGTAATAACACCGACGTATGTACCATCAGGTTGACGTTGCAAATCGCTAACGTACTCTATTTTATACCAGTCGATTTCAACGCGGTCGTAGTTGAGGCGCATCAATCTTTCAAGATATTGACGTACTTTGTAGTACATCACTTCGTTGGTAGTCAATGAAGAAACGCCTATTTCTGCGTCTGGTGCAAAAAGTTCTTCAGCGCGGTCGATAACTCTGTTGGCTTCGCTCCAAGGTGTTTCTTTAGAACCGACGATTTTAACGTATTTGCTTAAGTCGCGTACTTTTTCAAGTGCAAGACTATCAACAGCCTGCTTACGTTCGTGCGACAATTCTTGAGCTTGTGTATTTCCTAATAAAAATATTCCTAATAATAATGTCAAAAATATCTTCTTCATAACATTTTATTTTTTAATTAATTCTAACTCAGTGATTTTGTCGTTGTCGTCATATTTAATATTGTTGACGCGCACAGATACTTTCTTCTGGTCTTTGATGTAGTTGAGATATTTCTCAGCTGTCGTAGGTGCGTCATAATCAACGATGTCGCCCATGTGATAGACGATAATCAAGACTGGAACGTCAGGAGAAGCGAACAATGTCAAAGCTTCTGCTATTTTTTCATTGGCAGTCTCTGCATCAGGAGATGCTGCTATGATAGCGAAATAGTCTGATATTGAGGTTTTTGACTCAGCTTTTGCCTTGTTTTCTTCTTCCAACTGACGCAATCGTTCTTCTTCGGCAATGCGTTCTGCTTCAGCAGTTTTACGTTCAACGACTTCTTTGGCTTTGATAATCAATTCGTCAACTTCTTGATTTTGAAGATCTGACTTCTCTATTTCCTCAATTCTGGATTTCTGTTCCTCTAATGTCCATTCTGTAGTGCCCTCGATTATGGCATTCAAATCGGCTTTGGCCTGTTCAACCTTAGCTTCGTATTCCTTCTTGGCTAACTTCTTTTTACTACTACAACTTGTTGTTCCTCCGATAGTTACGAGAGCCAACATCGTAACGAGAATAAGATTTTTAATTCGTAATTTCATAGTGTTATTAAGATTAAAATGTTTTCTGCAAATATAAGGATTTTGCCTTTCGATTGCAACCCAAATTTTCATAAAAATAATTAAGAAATAAGCTTTTTTTACTGAAACGTATTTTGAATAATTATCGTATATTTTGATTGAAGAAATGTTTTTGAAATGAAATTTTTATGATTTTTGCAAAATGATGAAACATTACAACATACCGATTTTTTTGCCTGAGCTCGCGTGTCCTTATCGTTGCGTTTATTGTAATCAATTTCACATCACAGGGAATAGCGATATTGTTAAGCCTGAAGATGTTAAGAATATAATCGACAGTCACTTGGCTTCTTTTAAAGAAGAAAATCGTTTTGTGGAAGTAGCTTTCTTCGGAGGTAATTTTACGGGACTTCCTGTCAAAATGCAGAACGATTATCTTGAAGTCGTGCAGCCTTATCTTGATAAAAATCTCGTTCACGGCATTCGTTGCAGCACACGCCCAGATTACATATCGCTTCAACGTGTTAAAGAAATTAAATATCTCGGTATGCGTAACATCGAACTCGGAGCGCAGAGTACTAACGACGAAGTTTTGAAACATTGCAAACGAGGTCATACTTACAACGATATTGTTGATGCGTCACAAATTATTCTTTCTGAAGGAATTACGTTAGGACTTCAGATGATGATAGGACTTCCTTTCGATACCGAAGAGAAAGATTTTCAGACAGCAAAAGATATAGTAAATCTCGGCGCAAAGGAAACTCGCATCTATCCTTGTATCGTGGTGAAAGACACTGAGTTGGAGACGATGTATCGTAATGGAGATTACGAAGCACTTTCTATTGAGGAAGCCGTAAGTCGTTCTTCAAAATTATATACTTATTTTATTGAAAATCAGGTTAAAGTCTTAAGAATAGGATTACATCAATCTTACGAATTGGATAAAGATGGTTACGTTGCCGGACCTTATCACAACAATTTCGCGGAGATGGTTTTCTCTCATATATGGAAGGAGAAATTTGAGAATCTGAAAAACTTAGAATCTGAGAATCTGAGAAGTAAAGACATTATTATAAATGTGTCGGCTTCGCAGATAAATCACGCTATCGGGTGGAAAGGCGAGAATAAGAGAATGTTGTTAGATCGATTTGATAAAGTAGAGTTTAAGGCTAATGACAAAAGACTAAAGACAAAAGATGAAGATGATGATGATGATTTTACGTTTACCATCACATCAAAAGACGAGCTTCCGACTATAATCGCTGATTCGAAGATGCCGGAGGAAGCGAAGAAAAATCTGAAGAAATTAGGAAACGTCTTGTTTTTAAATCCAACAGAAATAACTTATGATTCAATATCTTCACATCCGGATATTTTCTTTTTTCAAAAAGACGATGCCTTGATTTATGCGCCTAACGCTCCCAAGAAAATTATCAAGGAATTGAAAAAGAGAAAGATAAAACTCATCGAAGGTAAGAAAGAAGTCGGGAAGAAATATCCGGAGACGGTTCCTTATAACGCAGTCGGAATTGGAAATCTGTTGATACATAATTTAAAATATACAGATGAGACTATCTTGTCATCTTACGAAAATCATATCAATGTAAATCAAGGATATACGCGATGTAATCTTTTGGCTTTGAACGAGAATGCGTTTATAACGTCAGATGTTGGCATTTTCAATGCGGTCAACAAACAACAGACAACAGACAACAGTCTTTATCCACACGAATCTCATGTAGAGACGTACGGACGTACGTCTGTATT
>JAZOCI010000097.1:0-3941 GCA_045596465.1 Bacteroidales bacterium
ATTACCTTTAAAACCTTTACTACCTTTACACCTTATTAATTAATAGCAGCACAGATTTTCTAAGTAGCGCCCTTTATAGCAGCAGCCCCTCGCGTTAGGGATTGCAGCGGCATCCTTTGCGAACGGGAGCGGGGGACGGGAGCGGGAACGGGGAGCGGGAGCGGGGACGGGAGCGGGAACGGGAATTGGGAACGGGACGGAATTTGGGGAGCGGGGCGGAGATGGAGCGAGCAAAGATACAGCGGAAAGCCCGACGGCTTAGCCGGAACGCCCTCCTTATAAAGTTTAGAGTTGAAAGTTTATAGTTTAGAGTAGTTTTAGAGTTGAAAGTAATTAAGTTTGGAAGTTTATTAGTTCTTTGCTCATAGTTCATATCACTTAGCTTGCTATGCTCTTTCGAGAAAAAAATATTCTCAAAGAAAAATTCATAAATCACTTGCAAAGCAATTTATAGAAGTCCCCTTAAAAGTTATAAGTATTACCTTTAAAACCTTTATTACCTTTACACCTTATTAGTTAATGGGGGTGCGACTTATTCCATCACGATGTTTTCATCGCTGAGCATTTTTGAGAACAATCGTGCGGCATAGCTCTCAGGAATAAAGATCTTCTTGATATTCATCGCCTTCAAAATAGATCTATGCGTATTGTCTATGGCACGGGCATAAATATTCTTAACCGACAATTCTTTCAAGGCCGCTACAATCCTCAGCGAATTTTCCATGCTCTGCCCGATTGCTACTATAGCGCAGTCGATCTCATCTAATGGCAATGACTTCAAAGCACTTACTTCTGTGGCATCCATGATATAAGAAAGTGAGATCCTGTCCTTTACATCTTCTATCTTACGCTCATCGTTGTCGATACCAATAACTTCATTGCCGTTATCGGTAAGATCTTCGGCTAATGTCTTGCCGAAATTTCCAAGTCCTATTATTAAATATTTCATATATAATCTTAATTTATTATTACATTATCTTTTGGTAATCTGTATTTAGGTGTCTCTGAATGTTTTATGAAACTCATTAACACTGTTATCAAGCCGACTCTACCTATGAACATAAGTATCGTGACCAATATCTTGCTACCGTCTGATAGTAGCGGTGTTACGTTGAGACTTGAGCCTACGGTACTAAATGCTGAAATTGTCTCGAACAGCAGACCTTTCGCTGAGATATTAGGTTCCATTATCACGAGACCTATGAAGAAAATCAATATTGTGAGCATAGAACCGAATATTACGGCTGAGGCTCGACGGATGGAGTCACTTTCTATCTCTCTGTTAAAGAGACGTACGTCTTTCTGACCTTTTATCACAGAGAAAAAATTTCCCATTGCCACTGCGAATGTGTTTACTTTTATACCGCCAGCTGTTGATTGCGAGCCTCCGCCTATCCACATCAGAAACGAGTAGAATATTATCGTTATCAACGAGAACTGGGTCAGGTCGATGCTGTTAAATCCTGCTGTCCTTGGAGCTATGGCGTTGAAAAGAGACTGTACGATCTTATCACAAAACGGCATACTAACAAATGCTCTGTTCCATTCACTGATAGCGATGATTATGGTTCCCACCACGATTAAGATTGCTGTCATACTCAGAACAATCTTCGTATTGATATTAGCGATATGCGAGTAGAACGGTCTCTGTTTCTTACTTTTGAAAATCTTATCAAAAAACTTTCCTGACTTATACGAAAGCATTTTCTTAAAATTCATTAAGATAGGAAAACCTAAGCCGCCGAGTACTATCAAGGTTGATATAATGATATAGAAGGCATTATGGTTATACATTATGGTCGGGTTACCGAGGTTGCCACTCAAAGTGGAGAAGCCTGCGTTACAGAAAGCAGATATGGAGTGGAAGATGGAGAAGAAGATCTCTTGATGCAGATTCATGTTCATGGTGCCATGTATGCTGAGCCATATAAAAAACGCTCCGATGGCTTCAATGATGAAAGTGAAACCTAATATATATAGTAAGGTAGAGATGAGAGAGCTGAATGTCTCGCTGCCGATCATGTCGCGTAGAGCAAATTGGTTGAAGAGTCCTGTGCCACCCATAAAGAAGATGGCGAAGAAACTTGTTATCGTCATGATGCCTAGGCCTCCAATCTGTATGAGAAGCGCGATGACAATTTGTCCTTCGTAGGTGAATGTCTGGGCAATATCGACTGTAGAAAGTCCTGTGACGCAGACCGCGCTGGTGGATATGAAGATGGCATCAGCAACAGGAAGCACGATATGCTCTTGAGTAGAACGCGGAAGCAGAAGCAATAAAGCGCCGAATAATATTATGATTGCGAAGCATACTGTCATCTTCTCACATCAACTTCTTAATCATTTCCAATTTATCGTAAGGCGGATATTTCATCATGAAGTCGATTCGATTTGATGATTTCAATACGGCTCTTTTGTTGCTGAACGCCAAGAAACTTTCCTTGGAGTGGTATTTTCCCATGCCGCTCTCCCCTACTCCGCCGAAAGGCAGATGCTCGTTGGCAACATGTAAGATAGTGTCGTTCAGACAAACTCCTCCTGATGTCGTTGTTCGCAAAATATCATCTGCGCCTTCATCGTCACCGAAATAATATAAGGCCAAAGGCTTAGGACGATTCATGATATATTCCGACACCTTATTAATATTATCAAATTCTATGACAGGAAGTATCGGTCCGAAGATTTCTGTCGACATCACATTGACGTGGTTGTCAGACACACGTCCGTGTGTCTCTACATGAGAATATTGTCCTAAATCTAAAAGCGTAAACTGAATATATCTTTCATCTTTATCGCATTTTCCACCGTAGATGATTTTTCCTTCATCGAGATAAGAGACCAATCTTTGATATGCTTTGTCGCTGATAATCCTACAGAAGCAATGACTTTTCTGCATATCGGAGCCGTAGAATTTCTCGACATAATAAATCATCTTTTTCAACAATTCGTCTTTAACATCTTGATGCACCATGAGATAATCGGGAGCGACACAGGTCTGTCCCGCGTTTATCGTCTTGCCCCAGACTATTCTTCTCGCTGCAAAATCTATGTTCGCGTTTTTATCGACGATGCACGGACTTTTACCGCCGAGTTCCAAAACCAATGGCGTGAGATTTTTAGAAGCAGCCTCCATCACGACTCTGCCCATATCCGGACTTCCCGTATAAAAAATAAAATCGAACTTCTGTGCCAACAAAGCCTGATTCACGTCTCTATGTCCTTGAACCATCGTGATATATTTTTTATCGAAAGTCTCATCTATGATTTTCTGCATCACATCAGAAGTGTTCTGAGAATAAGGCGAAGGCTTTAAGACAACACAGCAACCAGAAGAGATTGCCCCGACCAAGGGAGTGAACATCAGGTTGAAAGGATAGTTCCAAGGCGCGATAATCAATGCTACGCCGAAAGGCTCATACGTCACATAACTCTTCGACGGCATGAGATAAACGGGAGTCTTCACCTTCTCAGGTCTCGCCCATTTCTTAATATTTTTTATATGATCGTTAATCTCATTTAACACAATAGTGATTTCCGTCAGGAAAGCCTCTTCCTTACATTTATGCAGATCTTTCCACAAAGCATCATAAAGCTCATCTTGATATTTCACAACTACTTGCTTCAACTTCTTCAGTTGCTTCAATCTAAATTCTATTGACTTTGTTTGGTTTGTCAGGAAAAATTCTCTTTGGTGCGAGACGATATTATTTATTGAATTACTAAGTTGCTGAGAAACTGAGTTTGTCGATTCCATGATGCTTTTGAATTAAATTATTTTCAAATAATAGACGCAGCAAGCCACGTCCGTACATACAAATACAAAAATAGCAAAATATTGTTTTTGAATAAGAGAGAGAATTGAGAATTAAGGGGACTTCTATAAATTCCCCGTTTAAATAAACATTAACTATGAAAATTAAAACTTTTGCGTGCTTTATGTT
>JAZOCI010000098.1:0-13037 GCA_045596465.1 Bacteroidales bacterium
AATCATGAAAAAAATATTGTTATTGCTTGCAGTTATATTTTCGTTAAATGTCAACGGACAGCAGTCTAATGTTGAAAGGCAAAAGTCTAATGGCGAAAGTCTAAAGGCGAAAGTCGAGTGTGGAATTATTCCTACTCCGCAAAGTGTTAAAATTTATGATTCGACAAATTATTATGTTTTAGATAAATCTTGCGTAATAGTTGATAATAAAAATGAAGAAGTCTCTAAAATCATCAACACTTTCAAGAATGACATTAAAGACATAACTTCATTAGATTTAGACATTTCAAAGAAGAAAAAGAAAACAAATATCGTTTTTGAATTATCTAATGAAACTTTTGAGAATCAGCAAGCATATAAAATTGATATAAACAAAAAAAACATTAACATCTCTGCTCCAACACCACAAGGTCTTTTCTACGGAGCTCAGAGTCTAAAACAACTTATTCGTTATCAACTTCTTACTGAAAATAATTTTAATATTCCTTGTTACAGCATCTACGACTATCCTTCTCTCGAATATCGTGGCTGGATGGACGACATCAGTCGCGGTCCTATCCCGACAACGGAATTTATCAAGGAAGAGATTCGCCGCCTCGCGGAATATAAGTTCAACTTCTTCAACCTTTACACCGAACATCTTTTCAAACTTGAAGATTATCCCGACATCGCTCCTACCGACGGACTTACCGCTGAAGAGATAAAAGAACTGACCGACTTCGCTAAAGATTATTATATAGAATTTATCGGCAATCAACAATGTTTCGCTCACGCAGAAAAGACTCTCGACAATCCTTTCTATGACGATATAAAAGACACGCGTTTCAACTTCAATCCGGGCGTTGATGAGACTTACGAGTTTTTGGAAGTGCTTCTCGGTGAGACGGCGCAGGCATACGAATCAAAATATTTTAACATCAACTGTGATGAGACAGAGAGCCTCGGCAACGGAAAGGCGAAGTCTTATATCGACAGCGTTGGAAATGAAAACGCATATTGCCAGCACATTAATAAAGTGTATGAAATATTGCAGAAATACAACAAAGACGTCATGATATGGGGCGACATCATAGCCAAAAATCCTGAGATGATAAAACAACTTCCAGAGGACATTCAGTTTATAGTATGGAGCTACGGCGGCCGTGACAGTTTCGACGAGATGATAGAACCTTTTAAAAACTCAGGTCACGAGTTCTGGGTAGCACCAGGTGCAAGCTGCTGGGCCACATCGTTTCCATACATCGACAATTACACAAAAAATATCGCCAACTTCGCCCGCGACGCTGAGAGGTACGGAGCCAAAGGTATCATCAACACTGCGTGGGACGACTACGGCGAGACGATGTTCAACTCCACATGGCACGCCATGATATGGTGCGCCGAGACAAGCTGGAACACATTGAAAAGCAACGATGAAAAAGAAAGAATCGAGAGAGAAAAGATTTTTAACGAGAACTTCTGCATTCAGTATTTTAAAGTCAACGAGTCAACAAGTCAACAAGACAACGAGTCGTTTCTACGCATGACAAATCTCTACGAATTAAACAAATTAATCGACGAGTCATCAACGACAAATTTAATGAACTTCACTGTTCTCAACGCTCCGCTTTTGGAGTTCTTCCCTTCAGAATTTGATTCGGCAAATGTTGCTTTAAACAAGGAATATAAAGAAAAATCGTTTGAGATTTACAAGAACTTATTGAAAGACAGAAGCGAGATAACGACAAACGCAGAGATTTTCGACGCCGCGATTTTATCGGCTTACAGGACTTATGTCGGAGCGATGAAAAACGAGCTGAAACAAAATCTCTATAACACGATGCAAAATCCTACCGAAGATAATATCAATTTATCAAAACAAATGTCGGAGCAGTTCTTAGATTCATTGCATCTTCTGAAGAAAAGATTTGTCAAATCTTGGGACATGGAGTCGCGTTCCTATTATAGAAACGTGTTTACCGAACGTTACGACAAGATTGCGAGAGCCGTTCTTGATGCAGGAAATAAAGTGTTTATTCAGACAACAGACAACAGACAACAGACAACAGTCTCTTTGAAAACAATCTTCAACGACAGACCTATTTATTATACCATCGATGGCAGCGAGCCTGACAAGAACAGCAAGGTTTATTCAGAACCTTTTGAGATTGAACGTTCTTGCATTGTGAAAGCCGCTTGTTATGGAGATAATGGAGAGAAGGTCGTCAGCGAGAAATACATCCTTTATCATAAGGGAATGGGACATTTCAAGAAACTGAATACCGTAGCGGGAAATTATCGTCCGGAATATTCTGGCGGCGGAGAAGATGCCTTGCTCAACGGAGCGATTGGAAGTATGGATTACAAAGACGGAAACTGGCAAGGATTCTACGGGACCGACTGCGATATTGAATTAGATTTCGGCAAGAAAGAAAATCTCAACACTATAAAAATCAACTTCAACACAAATCCTCACGACTGGATTCTTATGCCAAAGACGATGAAGATTTTAACTTCAAACGACGGTATAAATTATAAAGAATATAAAACTTTCGACATCTACGAAGAAGTCGATAAATCTAAGACGACAATCGTAACAAGAAATCTCGACGTAAAAGGATTATCGAGCCGATATGTAAGAATCATCATCGAGAATCCAGGACTTATTCCAGAAGGATTGCCAGGATATAACAACCCTTCGTGGATGTTTTTAGATGAGATAGTTATAGAATAAATAAAAAGAGACGCATTAATGTTTGTTAATGTTAAATAGGAATCATTGATACGTCTCTACTTATTACTTAAAATCTGATATTCTTCCCTCCCATTCGCAGTTTTATCGCTGTAATGACTTTCTTGGTATATTCAGGGAAGTCGCTTTTCATAATCCAATCGTAATATTGAGGCTCAAAGCGGAACACGTCCTCCACGCGTTTGTCTTTATGTTTACCGAATTTAAAGACCTCCTTACCTTCCTCATCGAAGACGATTTGTCCCATAAGGTCAGCATTTTTGTTATGATAAGAAAAAGCCGAAAGTTGTTGCATATCGTTTTGCACAGGAACAGAAGTAACGCCTTTGTTATCAATATATTCAGCGTTTTGATATTTATCGAGCATCGCCATCATAACTTCGTATGTCGCCATTGTATCGGCTGAAGCAGAATGAGCGTCTTCAAGTTCCTTATTCATAAAGAAACGGTAAGCGCCTTTAAGAGTTCGAGGTTCCATTTTCATAAATATATTCATCACGTCGATAATATGCCTCGACTTAAGGTCAAAGTCGATTCCTACGCGTAGAAACTCTTCCATCAACATAGGAAGGTCGAATTTT
Source organism: Bacteroidales bacterium (assembly GCA_045596465.1). GTDB lineage: Bacteria > Bacteroidota > Bacteroidia > Bacteroidales > F082 > Limimorpha. Next base: position 3,313 of record JAZOCI010000098.1, read on the forward strand.
ATGATGTTATATCCGGCAATATCCGATGAAGCGAAAAACTTTACTATAGTTGAAGCGAGTTCTTTAAAAGTTGGACAATTTTTCACGTCATCATCGGTGATATGATGAATCGCAGTTGTTTCAGGAGGAATCGGGCACGAAGGATTTATGAGCCACGTCTTCTGTTCTTCTTGTCCGTCGACATTGATTTTCAAGGCACTAATTTCAACAATACGATCATGAACAGGATTTAATCCCGTCGTTTCCAAATCGAAAAACACTATAGGTTTTCTTAAATTCAACTTCATAGCTACGATAAAAAATTAAAGTTCAAAGTTAATAATTTTATCAATAATCTTAACAAATTTTAACAAAAAGAATAAAATGTTAAAGAATTGTAACATTTTGTAAAAAAAAGTTAAGAAAACAATATTTTTTTATATTTTTGCTAAATCAAAATTCATTCGTAGAACACAAATATTGACAGTCATGGAAAATGAAAAGATGAACAATCGTGAGGAACTGTTTTCGAAAGCGATACGTGCTGGCAAACGCACATATTTCTTCGATGTTAAAACCACAAAAGGTGAAGAGAAGTACATAACCATCACTGAAAGCAAACGCCGTTTCAGCAATGAACAAAATCGTTTCTTCTATGAGAAGCATAAACTTTTCCTTTATAAAGAAGACTTTGAGAAGTTCAGCAACGCATTGAAAGACACATTGAATTTCATTGAGACAGGCGAATATCCAGAAGGTTATTTCGACGAACCAAAACACGATGAGTTTGACGACGACAAATCAATCGACGCTTGGTTCGATGAACTCGACAAATAAAATTTACAATTGACAATTAAGAATTAGATGAGGGCTGCTGTTAGAAGACGGCAGCTCTTTTTTTTAATTCATAATTCATAATTCATAATGCATAATGCATAATTCACAATCCATAATGTATATAGTATAATTTAAAAGTTTTAAAACATTAATAGTTCCCATTCCCCGCAAAAAAATTGTTGATAACTTCTCTTTATACATTATTAAATTTTACAATAAAAATCGTACCTTTGTAGTTTGATAATAGTAAATTAACAAGTGATGGGAAAGATAATAGCTATAGCAAATCAGAAAGGCGGAGTCGGCAAGACCACCACTGCAATCAACTTGGCAGCGAGCCTTGCAGTGCTTGAACACAAGACTCTTTTGATAGATGCAGACCCGCAAGCCAATTCCACTTCCGGCGTGGGATTCGACCCTAAAGAGATTGAAGGCAGCATCTACGAATGTATCATCGACAACATTGATCCTAAGGAAATCATCAAGGAGACGGAGACACCGAACCTCTTCCTTCTGCCAGCACATATCGACTTGGTCGGAGCCGAGATTGAGATCATCAACCTGCCTCAACGCGAAAAGATGATGAGCCACGCGCTATCTTCCATCAAAGACGAATATGACTATATCATCATCGACTGCTCACCATCATTAGGCTTGATAACCGTCAATGCGCTCACGGCAGCCGACTCTGTCATCATTCCTGTTCAATGTCAATACTTCGCCCTCGAAGGTCTCGGCAAACTGCTCAACACAATAAAGATAGTTCAGAGCAGATTCAATCCCGAACTTGACATCGAAGGCATCTTGCTGACCATGTTCGACTCCCGCACGAGAATATCGAAGCAAGTCGTGAACGAAGTAAAGACACATTTCCAATCTATCGTCTTCGACACTATTATCAACGTCAACACTCGTCTGAGCGAGGCGCCGAGTTTCGGACAGACAGCCATCATGCACGATGCCACAAGTATCGGAGCTATCAATTATCTTAACCTTGCAAGAGAAATATTAAAAAACAACGAAAATGTCATTACAGAATAAGAAAAGAGGATTAGGTCGCGGCTTGGACGCTATCTTACAAAGTCCTGAGACTGATATAACATCATCTGATATTTCAGGCAACTACGTAGCTGGCGCCGTAGCCGAGCTCAACATCGACTTCATCGAAGCCAATCCTTTCCAACCAAGAACCGACTTCGACGACGATGCTCTCAACGAACTCGCAGAGTCGATAAAGATACAAGGCGTGATACAACCTGTGACAGTGAGGAAGATGGGTCGCGACAAATACCAGCTCATCTCCGGAGAACGCCGTCTGCGCGCATCGAAACTCGCAGGTCTCAAGACAATACCTGTTTATATCCGCGTCGCTAACGACGAACAGATGCTCGAGATGGCATTGATAGAGAACACCCACCGCGAAGGTCTTAACGCCATAGAGGTGGCACTGTCGTATCAACGTCTCATCGAAGAATGTAACATAACACAAGAACAACTTAGCGAGAAAGTCGGTAAAGACAGAAGTACGGTAACGAATTTCTTACGTCTTCTTAAATTACCTCCAGAAGTGCAGGTGGCGTTACGCGACGGATTTATATCAATGAGCCAGGCTCGTACAATAATAAATATCGAGGATAAAGCTCAGCAGCTTATCATCTTGAAAGAGATCATCGACAAAGACCTCAGCGTACGTCAGGTAGAAGAACTCGTCCGTTCTCTTAACAATAAGAATGTAAAAACAAAAAAACAGAAAGACGTACTGCCAGAAGCATTTATCTATAAAGTAGATTCTCTGTCGAAAAGCCTTAACACCAAGATAAAGATAAATCGCAACAGCAAAGGCAAAGGCTCTCTGACGATAAACTTCAAAAACGACGAAGATTTTGAAAGACTTATTTCATTAATCAACAAAGACTGATGTAATGATGAAACGTCTTCTGATATTATTGTTGATGTCGATTATCGCGAGCTGCAATACCATGGCACAAGAAGGGACGCGGCAAGCCACGTCCGTACAGGAGCAAGATGATACGTCAGTAATGAAGAAGCATAATCCTAAAAAGGCGACGATATATTCAGCCGTGTTACCTGGATTAGGCCAGGCTTACAACAAGAAATACTGGAAGATACCAATTGTATATGTAGGCATAGGAACGATATTTTACATTGCCGACATGAACGGCGATTATTATAGAGATTACCGCGATGCCTTTGACTATCAGTCTGGATTAAAGACCGATGTCAACGAAGAGATACAAAGTCTTGCTAACCGTTATTCGTCCACGAGTCTTATCTCTTTACGCGATTATTACCGGCGTAACATGGAACTAAGCTGGATAATAATGGCTGTGTGGTACGGTGTGAACATCATAGATGCATGCGTCGACGCTCATTTCTTCGAATACGACATAGGCGACGACCTGACGTTAAAAGTAGAGCCAACAATACAAACTAATTACGCTTATTGGGAACAGGGTGCTGGGTACGGGAGCGGAAATAATTATGGAATCTCAATGAAACTTAAATTCTAAATTGATGAAGATTATATTATTAGGATACGGAAAAATGGGTCACGAGGTAGAGCAAATAGCTCTGCAACGCGGACATGAAATAATAGCAAGAATTGACAAAGATAAAGACTCAGAGACTCAGAGACTCAGAGACTCAGAGACTCGTAATATGGTCGCAATAGAGTTCAGCACTCCGGCGACAGCGTTAGAAAACATAAACTTATGCTTCGACATGAATATTCCGGTAGTGTGTGGAACCACAGGCTGGTACGAACATCTTGACGAGGTTAAGACACGCTGTGAGAAAGAAAATCAGTCGTTTTTCTACGCACCTAACTTCAGCATAGGAATGAACATAACCTTCATGCTCAACCAACAACTTGCGAAACTGAGCGAGAAATATGGTTACAGACTAAGCCTAAGCGAGACTCATCACATACATAAGTTAGACAAGCCAAGCGGAACCGCCGTGAGACTCGCAGAAGACATTATCGAGAATAACGACAATTATAAATCGTGGGAGCTAAGCCAATGTACAATTAACAATGAACAATTAGCAATTAACAATGAACAATTAACAGTTGGTGAAGTTTTACCTGTTGAGGCAATACGTGAGGGTGATGTCTTTGGCATTCATGAGGTAAAGGCAGAGTCGGATTGCGACATCATACAACTTCGCCATGAGGCTTTTAGCAGAAAAGGCTTCGCGACAGGAGCTGTGATAGCAGCAGAATTTATCCTCGGCAAAAAAGGAATATTCACAATGAATGACTTGATTAAAATCTGAGAATTTGAAAAATTGAAAATAAAATAAACTATGTTAGCATTCATAATATTAGTACCGGCATTATTTACACTTCCGATAGCATTTTGCTGGAAGCTCTTCGAAAAAGCAGGTTTCAAAGGTTTTTACTCCGTAATTCCGTATTACAACTTATACATTTTATCAAAAATCGTCAACGACACAAAATGGTGGTGGTATCTTTTGTTAATAATACCATATCTTAATTTCTTCACCATGATGCTTATGTTCATCGACTTAGCAAAATCATTCGGTCGATTTAAGATATGGGAAATAGTCTGCGCCGCCATAGTTCCTTTCATATTCTTTCCTATCGTAAGTTATCAAGGTTCAAAGTACAGCGACCCACGCGTCACGGAATATCCTAAGAAAAGTCCTGTCAGAGAATGGTTAGACGCCATCGTATGGGCTGTAGTCGCAGCCTTGATAATCAGGACATTCATGTTCGAGATGTACACCATTCCGTCATCAAGTATGGAGAAATCATTATTGGTCGGAGATTATTTGGTTGTAAGTAAGTTAGGTTACGGACCTCGTATTCCGAACACTCCGCTTGCATTTCCTTTCGTACATCACACCTTGCCATGGTCGAAGACTGCCAAGTCATATATTGAGAAACCTCAGATTCCATACAAGAGACTTCCCGGAACAACAGAAATAAAACGCAACGACCCAATAGTGTTCAACTTCCCTGCCGGCGACACTGTGAGCGAAGTTTATCAAAGCAATGTAACATTCTATCAATTATGTCGTTACTTCGGAAGAGATAAAGTCATGAACGACAAGAAACAATTCGGTAACATCATCACTCGTCCTGTCGACAAGAGAGAAAATTACGTAAAACGTCTTATCGGAATGCCAGGCGACACCTTGCAGATTATTAATGGCGTAGTTTATATCAATGGCGAGATAGGCGAACAGCCTGCAGAGATGCAACATAATTATGTAGTCAAAATTACAAGCAACGGCATAAATCCTAAAATATTAGAAAAATACAACATTACTGAAGGATACAGGACAGCTCATGCTGATGAACTGATTTTCAACATGACAGCCGACATTGCTGAAGAATTTAGAAAATTGCCATTCGTGAAATCAGTAGAGAGAAGAATTGCAAAAGAAGGCACTGAAATATCGGAAGACATCTTCCCTAACGACACCACATATTTCAAATGGAACGCCGACAACTTCGGACCTATCGTCATACCACAAGAAGGCGTAACAGTGAAAATAAATCCAGATAACATCGCGCTTTACGACAGAGTAATAAGAGCTTATGAGCTCAACGACATGCAAATCAAAGACGGAAAGATTTTTATCAACGGGAAAGAAACAGACGAATATACTTTCAAGATGGATTATTATTGGATGATGGGCGACAACCGTCACAACTCACAGGACTCACGTTTCTGGGGTTATGTACCAGTCGACCACATCGTTGGAAAACCTATATTCGTTTGGTTATCAATTGATAAAAACACAGGTAAAATTCGATTCAACAAAACATTCAGAACGGTCAAATAAAGATGAGCTATAATAACAACAGACTTATTGAAGATAAAGTCAAAGACGAAGACGAAGTTAAAGTAAAGACAAAGAAAAAAAGTGATAGTGAGACGAAGTCCAAAGCCAAGACTAAAGCCAAAGGCAGCAAGGTCGGTTCACGCAAAAAAGAAAGAGACCCTCGCATCAGAATAAGTATAGGCGCATTCCTTATGTTATTGAGCGTCTTTGTCTTGTTATCATTTGTGTCATATTTTATAGGATATAACATAACTGGATATATCGGAGAAATGATAGGAATGTATCTAAGCGAATACGCTTTCGGAATCGGTGGATTATACTTGATTTTCTTATTGTTTATAGCAGGCTCCAACCTATCTCTGAAAGGACCTAAAATAAGTGTAGCGACAATATGCAAATATTGCTTTATATGCCTGATCTGGTTGCCTTTATTCCTCGCATCGATATTACCAAACAAAGGCGAAATGTTCTACGGCTTGGTAGGATTAAAAGTCCACGACTTATTAGTGCCATATATCAAAGAGTTAGGTATTTATATCATATTGATATTCTTTGCTTTCCTATATGTGATATTCACTTTCGACTTCAAGATGCCGAATATAAACTGGGGAAAGAAAGATAAGGATGAATCTGACGAAGAATCTGATGATGACACTGATAATAACACTGACATTGACGATAATACTGATAATGACGATAATATTAATGACGATAATATTAATGAAGAAGAAGAGGAAGAAGAAGTCGAGATTATCGTGAAACACATAACACGTGAACCTATTGAAGAGGTTCCTGCCAATGACGATTTCATTGATGCAGAGATAATCGACATCACACCGAAACCTAAAGAACTTCCGTATAAAATTGAAGAGACTCCTGTTATTGACGATGAAGGTTTTGAAGATGTTACTATAACGCCAACGCCAATAACACCTTCAAAAGACAACACAGACGAAATCAATGCTGACGACATCGACATGGAGGTGACAGCACCGACGGAAGAGAAACAAGCCATTGAGATTGGCGAACATTTCGGTTTAGACACCGACTTCGACCCTAAACTCGAGCTTTCGAGCTACACTTTCCCTCCTTTGGATTTATTAAAAGATTATGGCGAAAGTTCAAGTAATGTCGACAGAGAAGAACTTGAAGCTAATAAGAAACGTATCGTCGACACACTCGCGAACTATAATATCGCCATCGACAAAATCAAGGCAACTATCGGACCTACAGTGACTTTATACGAAATCATTCCTGCCGCTGGCGTGAGAATCTCTAAAATAAAAGGCTTGCAAGACGACATCGCGCTTTGTCTTTCCGCTATAGGAATCCGTATCATCGCGCCTATTCCGGGAAAAGGCACAGTCGGTATTGAAGTGCCGAATCAAAAGCCTCAGATAGTCTCGATGAGAAGCGTCTTAGGTTCGGAACGTTTCCAGAAATGCGGATACGAACTGCCTTTCGGTATCGGCAAAACCATATCTAACGAGAGTTATGTCGCCGACCTCGCCAAGATGCCTCACATACTCATGGCTGGTGCCACAGGTCAAGGTAAGTCGGTTGGTATCAACGCCATCATTGGCTCATTATTATACAGCAAGCATCCTGCAGAACTCAAGTTCGTGCTCGTCGACCCTAAAAAAGTTGAGTTGAGTCTCTACAAAAAGATAGAACGTCATTTCTTGGCAAAACTTCCTGACGCAGAAGAAGCTATCATCACTGATGTAAGGAAAGTCGTTCGCACGCTCAACTCATTGTGCATCGAGATGGATAATCGTTACGAATTACTGAAAGACGCACAAGTTCGTAACATCAAGGAGTACAATGCGAAATTTATCGCCCGTAAATTAAATCCATACGACGGCCATCGTTTCTTACCTTATATCGTTTTGGTTGTCGATGAGTTCGCCGACCTGATTATGACAGCTGGCAAAGAAGTCGAAGCTCCTATCGCGCGTCTCGCACAGTTGGCTCGTGCTATCGGTATTCACTTGATAATAGCGACACAACGTCCTTCGGTCAACATCATCACCGGTACTATCAAGGCTAACTTCCCGGCACGTATCGCTTTCCGCGTCATCTCGCGTGTCGACTCCGGAACAATCTTAGACACTAACGGCGCCGACCAGCTCATCGGTCGCGGCGACATGCTGCTATCGACAGGCAACGACCTCGTCCGTCTGCAATGTGCTTTCATCGACACTCCTGAAGTAGAAGAGATTACAGACTTCATAGGCTCACAGAGAGGCTACGCAGAAGCATACAACTTACCAGATTGTCCTGACGAAAAAGACGAAGGCGGCAGCAAAGAAAACCTCAACCCTGACGAAAGAGACCCATTGTTTGAAGAAGCTGCTTATATCATAGTTCAGACACAACAAGGCTCGACATCAATGTTGCAACGTAAATTGAAACTCGGTTACAACAGAGCTGGACGTATCATCGACCAACTTGAAAAAGCCGGCATTGTAGGACCTTTCGCTGGAAGTAAACAACGTGAGGTGAAAGTGGCTAACGAGATGGCACTCGAACAATTCCTTAAAGATCTCAATATGGAAAATGAGGAGTAGAATTGACAGTTAACAATTAACAATTAACAATTTATACCAAATAGCCTAAAAGGCTTATACAGATACAGCGTATGGCAAGGTCATACGAATTGGAAATGTGAATATAAGGCTGCTCTGTACAAATAGGCAGGGATGAAGAGCATAGCATGGATTAGAGAGATGATATTGTTATAGCAGCGTTTATGCGTTAGGGATTGAAGCGGCATCCTTTTGGAGCGTAGCGGAAAAAGATATAGCGGAAAGCCCGACGGCGATAGCCGGAACGCCCAAAGGCAATTCATAATTCATAATGCATAATTCATAATTCATAATTAAAAGTTGAAAATTATGGTAGAAACTCGTCGATTACACAAATGAAAATAAACAATATGTAATTGATACGTCTTATAAATTAAAAATTAAAATTATGATGAAGAAAATATTATTATTGGCAGTCGGTATTTTTGCGAGCATTATGATTAAAGCTCAGTCGGCACAGGATTTTTTTAACGAAGTGATATACAAGACGAAATCATATCAGGACATAAGTATCGTCTTCAGCTACAGCATAATCTTTGATGACGAAAGTCTTAACGAAAAAATGAACGGATACGCTTCTATCAAAGGCGATTCTTACATGTTGAACTTGGGCGATCAGGTGATGATAAGCAACGGCGAGTTGGTCTGGAATTATCTCATCGATGACGAAGAAGTGATGATAAGCGAGGCGACAGAAGATAACAACTCCTCCCCTATCGCGATATTAGATGCTTTTTCTAAAGACGTAACCGCAAGTTTCATTGACAGTTACGACATATATTTAAGTACAATAGAACTAAAAGAAAAAGAAGGCGAAACTTTTGAGAAGATACAAATCAGCGTCGATAGCAGAAATCTGACCTTGAAAAAAATTCATGTCTTCAACACTGACGGCAGCGAGCTGATTTACGAGATAACAAGTTTCACCACAAATCAAAATCTTCCAGATAATATGTTTATATTCGACGAGAAACTGCATCCAAATGTTGAAGTGATTGATATGAGATGACAACAATTAACAATTAACAATTAACAATTAACAGTTAACAATGTAGAGACGAGACATATTACACCGATGGTAATAAAAGAGACGTAATTGGTGCGTCTCAATAAGTCACCAAGTAATTAGAGCGTCTCAAAAATTATGAATTATGAATTATGAATTATGAATTAATAATTGAAATAGTCGCTGTGGTGACGGGTTTGCTCAGCGTGTGGTTTTCGAAGAAGATCAATGTCTTGGTTTTTCCTATCGGAATTATCAGCGTGCTTCTTTACGTATTCATATTCATAAAAAACGAGCTTTACGCCAATGCTGTCATCAACTTCATCTACTTCCTGATCAGCGTCTTCGGATGGTGGAACTGGAAAAGGACTAATGACAAAAGTCTAAAGTCAAAAGGAAATGACGAATTGAAAGTTACGTTTTTGAACAGGAAGGAAAACATCGCGGTTTATTCATTACTCGCGATTTCATTCATCTCA
>JAZOCI010000099.1:0-11157 GCA_045596465.1 Bacteroidales bacterium
TATAAAGAAAACCGTAACCTACATTGCCGAGAATCAATACGATGAGAATAGGAATGTTGGTTCCAATCGCCTTAAATTCAGAGCATATTATTTTGATGATGTCGTTCATGTTTTAAGTCGCTAAGTAGAGACGCGCCAATAATACCTCGAAAAATAAACAATATATCATTGACACGTCTCAATAAGTATTCAAAATTCTAAGTTCTTAATTCTTAATTTTAAAAGTAAGATCGCTATTATTATCAAGATGTTAAAAGAAATTAATATCAAAAGTGATTGCCAATAATAATTAAAGGCGTGGCTTTCATAGCGAAGGTAGTCGGTGATTACGACGAAGTGACGGATAGGGAAGAGCAGCGATAATTTTTCGAAGATTGGGTACATCGCGTTTACGGGGAAAGTCACGCCAGCAAAAGTGGCTCCCAACGAGCCGAACATCGAGATGAAACTGATGATAATCGGCAGGTTGGGATATATAGAGAAAAGGAAAAGCGAGACAGAACATGTCGCCATGATGAACAGAAAACAGACTGTTATTATTGAAACGATATTTGTTTGTAAGTCGAAGTCCATTATGTCGAACATCAGCACGTCGGCAAAAATGGCTATGGCGGTAAATATTAATATATAAGGTGTAAGTTTTCCTAAGACCACATTGATGATTTTATTGTTACCAGCTTTCAGACATTCTCTTGTCTTTCTTAAGTCTTTGAAATCCATGCCGAAGGAATATGCTATGTTAAGCAAAATTAAGATTTGAAACAGTACCCAGAAGTATGGAAATGTGAGATATGAAGAGTAATTTAAGGCAGGGTTATATAAAGGATGAGCTGCTATGCTGATGGGCGATGCCAATGTTTCTAATGTCTCGTTGTCGATGCCGAGGAAGTCGGTCGTCTGTTGTAATGGAGCGACAGCTATGATTCTTAATGCGTTGAGGAAACCTTGCATCACCTCGGAGCCGACGCTCAGAAAAGAGTAATGATAACATAGTGTTAGCATGGTGTTTCTGTTTGCCTCCACGTCTTTCTGGAAGTCATGCGGTATTATGAGATAGCCGTATATTTTCTTTGATAGAAGAGCGTCGCGAGCCTCGGCGGTGTTGGAGAATTTTTCTGTTACATGAATTTCGGGCACCGCCGAGCAAAGCCGCTCTATATCACGCGACATCACGCTGTTATCCTTATCGACAATACCTACAGGAATGCTGTCGATCATGCCGTTGCCAAAAATCGTCGTCATGAAAAACAAAGCGAATAATGGAAATATCAATGCCGTGAAAAGATACAGAGGTCGAGATATCAAGATTCTGCACTCTCTCTTGACGACAGCGAAAAATCCACTATGATGATTCGTTTTGTCCATTTTTAAGTCAATAAGATAATTACACCTTATACATTGTTAATTGTTAACTGTTAATTGTAAATTGTTAACTATTAATTGTCAATTGTCATCAAACATGTCATTCCTGGTCGTAGGTCTTCTATTTTATATCTTGGAACTGCTTGTATTTCAAAAGTTCTAAGGTCGTATCCGCCACTGTCTTTGGTAGCTTTCCAAGTGGCGAAGCTGCCGAGCGGAGATATGTAGTTGATGGTGAAGGGAACGTCTTTCAATCCTAAGGCTGGTATCTCGCATAAGATGTCGTTCCCCATCTTAAAATATTTTAACAAATCCTCGCGTACATTGAGTACGAGATAAGGATTTTCAATATCGACAATAGTCATGATGGAAGTGCCTATCGATGACAACTCTCCTTCGTTCAATGCAATAGTGGCTACCTGTCCTGAAATAGGAGCCGCGAGTTGTGAATCTTTCAGCAGTGCCTTCACGACTTCGGCGTTACTTCGAGCAGCCTTTGCCATCTCTTTCGCCGATGCCTTGTCTTGTTCCTGTGCTCCTTCTTTAGCAATCTTATATTGATGATATGCTGCACGTTCCGCTGCCAATGCCGACTTATAAATCGCCTCGACTTCATCTCTGCGTTGCAGACTTACGATAGAATCTTCATATAAGGCAGATATTCTTTCATAAGTCGTTTTCGCTAAGTTTAAATCGGCTTTAGTGCCGTCCCATAATTCTTTGGCAATGGAAACCAATTCCTTACGTGAACCTGAGTCGAGTTTCTCGCTCTGTAGCTTAGCGGCTTTTTCCAACGACTTCTGAGCTTCATATTCAGCAATAACTTCATTAGAGATGATATGTATTAAGATGTCACCTTTTTTTACATGTTGTCCTTTCTCAACATAAATCTCCTCAATCCTTCCTGGCAACAAACCGGAAATATTATATTCCTCAGCTTCAATCTGTCCTTGCAAAACAATGTCCTTATCTTTCATAAAAAAGATTCCTAAAATTGATAATGTCAAGATTGCCAATAATATTATCGCAAAAGAAATAACTAATATCTTATTCGTATTCTTCATAGTTCATAGTTCATAGTTCATAGTTCATAGTTCATAGTTCATAGTTCATTCTTCATTGATAAACGCTTCAAAATATTCTGGTATTCCGCAGAGACAGCATAGATTTGCCAAAGCGATGTCATATTCAAAATATGTTGTGAGTAACAATAACTTAGTCTTATTTAAAAGATTCAAGGCGTCAAGGACTTGCTGCGATGTACATAGTCCTTCGGCAAATGATTTCTTTCTTATCTTATAAACTTCTTCGGCTAACTCTAATGAAGATTTTAAATCTTTTGCATTGACGACAGCTTGCTTCAGATTGGCATACCATTCATCGACAGCTACTTCCAACTCATTTTTCAGGTTCTGTTGCGTCTCGCCAACAATTTCAGATTCAATCTTGACTTTCTGAATGTTACGCTCTCTTGCGAGTCCGTCGAAAATATCCCAGGCGAAATTGATGCCGCCAATTGTATTAGGAATAAGATTATTAGGTACATGATAAGAAACGATCGTCTGTTTGCCAAAGACAGAAATAATCGGAAAATAATTAGACTTACTCATTCTTAAAGTATTTTTAGAAATGTCATCATGAAGCTCCGACTGTTTGTATACGTATGAGTTTTTACGCATCATATCCTTAAACCATTCCAATGACGGATATTGTTCATTGAGAAACAATGAAGTGGAAGTAGAAATACTTTGACTGTTAGCTGTTGAATGTTGGATAACTTGTTGACTTGTTGACTCTTTGTCTTGTTGTCCTATAATCGTCAACAGTGCATTCTTCAAGACTTCATTCTGATTTTCTGCGCTTTTGAGATTACGGTCGCTTTCGTCGAGAGCTACTTTCACAATAAGACGTTCTGCTTTATCGAACATGCCAATATTCTCCATCTTGACAGCCTGCGAATAATGATTCTTAGTCATTTCGTGAGTTTCGTTGAGGACTTTTATCATTGATTCATTAAGACTTAAAGAAAAATATATATTGGCGAGTTCCAAATATTTCGTCGCACCGACCGACTCTTTGGTAATCTCCGAAAGTGACTCGTTATCTTTTGCTAACTTATTGGCATAAATTCTTTTAACGCCAGTAAACAAAGGATATATGACTTCCAAATCTATTGAACCGAAGTCGTTGTCAAATACTGGAACATCAAATGACAAATCGCCTAATTCGTTAGAAATGAAATTTAAAACATCAGGTACGAGGAAGTCGTCGGCATATTTTTCTTTGAGAGGGTCGAGTAGAGGAGCATATTCTTGATTAACGCTTATCTTATTCGACATCAAGGTGTAAGTGCCAGTCATTGTGATTGTTGGAAACCAGCTTGCGTTGATGAACTGCGACTGACGTCTTGCTAACTCGGTATTTTTCTCAGCAGCTTTGATGGCGTTGTTGTTTTCGAGCATCAATCTGACAGCGGTCCGGAAATCTATATTAGCTGTCAGATTTTGGCTATTAGCTGTTGAACTTTGCGACACTGTGTCTGTAAGATTCTGCGACTCAACTTGTAGACTTATTAAAACCGTTAGAAAAAGTAAAAAAGGTTTCATAATATTCGAAATGATTATTGTTTCACGAAGATGAGTTTTTCTGTATCGTAACCCCTTTCTTTTGCCGCATTGATTAATTTCTGTAAAATGTCGTTGCTAAGTTGTGGCGTCCTTGACATAATCCAAAGATATTTAGAAGAGTTGCCACCAATCAGAACGTATTGATAATCTTTGTCAATCATCAGGACTCTGTAGTCGGAGTAGAAGTTGAGGAAGAATGACACCCTCAGCAATCCGGGAGTATCGGTGATTTTTGCTTTGCCGATTGTTTCTTTAAATTTACCGTCTCTATAACCGGAGTTTACGACTTTAATTTTTCCGTCGGGCTGAAGATAATATTCTGCCGTGACTTTCTGCATGTCGCGTTCGAAGCTATGGTCGAAACGCGCTATCTCGTACCATTTTCCGAGAAACTTATTCAATTCAATTGCAACTGGTTCGTTGTCGATAGTGTTGGGCGTGAAGATGTTGAATAAAAACATGAGGATAAAAATTTTTGTGTTCATAATAATGTTGTTTTTATGCTATAACGTCAGATGTTTGGAAATGTTCAATTATAATGTATAATGCATAATTCATAATTCATAATGTGAGGGAACTTGAATGTGTCTATATAAAATTGAATTTTATTTTGCAGGAAGTATGTTTTCTTTTCAAAAAAAATGTATATTTGCAATTGTCTTCAGGGCAAGGTGAAATTCCTTTCCGGCGGTGATAGTCCGCGACTTCCTCAGGGAACTGATTCGGTGAAATTCCGAAACCGACGGTGATAGTCCGGATGTGAGAAGATATTTGCGAGAATTGACGTTTGCCCTGAATTAATATTTATGGGCTTTTTTTATGTCATATAACGAACAAGATATAAGGTACATGCGGCGCGCTATCGAACTCGCGAAAATGGGTGCAGGTTTCGTAAACCCTAATCCTATGGTGGGTTGCGTTGTGGTTAAGGACGACAAGATAATAGGTGAGGGCTACCACGAATTTTACGGAGGCTATCATGCCGAACGTAATGCCTTGCTGAAAATGAATGACGCAAATGACGCTACATTGTATGTCACTCTCGAACCTTGTTGCCATCACGGTAAGACTCCGCCTTGTACCGACATAATCATCGAAAAAGGAATTAAAAAAGTCGTGGTTGGACTTCTTGACCCTAATCCTCTTGTGGCAGGTAAAGGAATTTCAATTCTTAAAGACGCAGGTATTGAAGTGGTTTATGGACTTTTAGAAGACGAGATAAAAGAACTTAATAAGGTTTTCTTAAAATATATTAAGACAAAACGTCCTTACGTCATCTTAAAAACAGCAATGACATTAGATGGCAAAATTGCGTCTCACACAGGCGATTCTAAATGGATTACCAACGAGAAATCAAGAAGATTGGTTCATGAGTTACGCTCTGAGATGATGGGAATTGTGGCAGGAATAGGAACAGTAAAAGCCGACGACCCGATGCTGAATTGTCGCTTAGAAAGACCTCAGACTACAGACTGCAGACTACAGACTTTGTCTAAAGATACTGTCCATCAACCGATAAGAATAATAGTCGATACAAAAGCCTCTATTTCATTGGATTCACAAATCGTTAAGACCGCTAAAGATTATAGAACGATTCTCGCAATCTCACGTAGAGGCACACGGACGTGTGACTTTAACTTTAACGATAAGTTAGAAATGTTAAAATCTTTTAAGGTTGAGATTTTATGTTGCGAGGAGAAAGACGGTCATGTTGATATTAACGACTTGATGAATAAGTTAGGTGAGATGGGAATAGATTCCTTATTGCTTGAAGGTGGCGCTACACTGAATGCGGCGTTTTTGGAAGCCAATTGTGTTGATGAGGTTTATGCTTTCATAGCTCCTAAAATTATTGGCGGTCAAAATTCAAAATCGCCGGTGGGTGGTAAAGGTGTCGATTTGATGAAAGATGCAATAATGTTAAAAGATATTAAGATAGAACAATTTGATAATGATATTTTGGTTAGATGTAAAGTTTGTAGTTAATGGTTTATGGTAGCAAAGTCTGTCGACTTTTGACTTTTGACAATAATAAAATATGTTTACAGGAATAATAGAAGAAATAGGAAAAGTAAAATCTATAGTCAGACAATCGAATAGCATTAAGTTGACGGTTTCTGCCAAGAAGATAATGTCGGATATAAACATCGGTGATAGCATTTCTACTAACGGTATCTGCTTGACAGTAACGATATTCGACAGTAATTCCTTCACTGTCGATGTCATGCCAGAGACTATGATGATGACAAACTTCAAGAATCTTCATGTTAATGACGAAGTTAATCTTGAACGCGCACTTGCCGCTAACGGTCGCCTCGGCGGTCATATCGTATCTGGTCATATCGACGGAGTCGGAACTATCATTAAAAAATATAATGATGATAAGGCTATAAGAATGTCGTTTTCTACTAAACCTGAAATCTTAGAACTCATCGTAAAGAAAGGCTCTATCGCCATCGACGGTATTTCACTGACTGTCACCGACGTCGATTCTACGTCATTCTCAGTTTCTATAATTGAACATACGCAGGGAGAAACGACATTGACTTCTAAGAAGATAGGCGATACTGTCAATCTTGAAAATGACGTGATTGCAAAATACGTTCAAAGATTATTTCATTCCGACAATAATATTAATAAAGGTGTAAGCCTTGATTTCTTGGAATCGAATGGATTTTAATTTTGAAATAAACAAAAACATCATAAAATGGAAAACAAATTTAACACTATAGAAGAAGCTATTGAAGATTTGCGTAACGGCAAGATGATTATCGTCGTCGATGATCCCGATAGAGAAAATGAAGGCGACTTGATATGTGCTGCTGAGTTCGCGACAACGGAAAACGTCAACTTTATGGCATCATACGCTAAAGGTCTTATATGTATGCCGATGAGTAAAGAACTGACGCATAAGTTGAAACTTAATCAGATGGTTACAGAAAACACTGATAATCATTGCACGGCTTTTACTGTCTCTATCGACCATGTCGATACGACTACAGGAATTTCTGCCGTTGAACGTTCAATCACCGCTATGAAGTTGGTTGAAGATGACGCTAAGCCAGAAGACTTTCGTCGTCCAGGACACATGTTCCCTTTGGAAGCTCGCGAAGGCGGAGTGTTCAAACGCAATGGTCACACTGAGGCTACTGTCGATTTTATGAAGATATCAGGTCTCAAAGAATGCGGACTCTGTTGTGAGATTATGCGCGAAGACGGAACAATGATGAGAACCTCTGAATTGCTTCAATTCGCTGAAGAACATAAGCTTAAAATAACATCTATAGCAGATTTGATTAGATATAGAAGAAAGACGGAATCTTTGGTGGAGAAAGTTACTGAAGCTGAAATGCCGACTAAATATGGTACTTTCAGAGCTCATGGTTATATCGACAAAGTGACAGGAGAACATCATGTAGCTTTGGTTAAAGGCGACATCTTAGGAGAAGAACCGGTCTTATGCCGCGTTCACTCGGAATGCCTCACTGGCGACGCTTTCGGATCTTTACGTTGCGACTGCGGAGAACAACTTCAGGAAGCTATGCGTAGAATCGAAGAAAAGGGCAGAGGCGTGATACTATATCTCAGACAAGAAGGAAGAGGCATCGGCTTGATAAATAAACTGAAAGCTTATAAGTTACAAGATGAAGGCATGGATACTGTAGAAGCAAACTTAGCTCTCGGTTTCGCTGCCGACCTTAGAGATTACGGTACCGGAGCATCAATACTTTCTGATTTAGGTGTAAGTAAAATTACCGTAATGACAAACAATCCGATGAAGATTACAGGCTTGAACGCTTACGGAATCGAGATTGTCGGACGTGAACCTATCGAGATGACATGCAACGAAAAAGACGCATTCTATCTTTATACAAAATATAAAAAGATGGGACACATACTTCATGTTAAAGAAAATCTGAAAAACTGAAAAATAATATTAACCCGTTGACTGTTGACTATAGTCCGTTGACTGTTAACCAAGAATAAATGATTATGAATACAATAGAAGGAAAATTACTTGCTGAAGGTCAGAAGATAGCTATCGTGGCCGGACGTTTTAATGAAATCATCACAAACAAATTATTAGGTGGCGCTATCGATGCTTTCAAACGTCATGGTGGCGATGAAAACAACATTGATTTGGCTTGGGTTCCGGGAGCTTTCGAGATTCCGTTGATTGCTAAGAAAATGGCTGAGTCTAAGAAATATGACGCTGTCGTATGCTTGGGAGCTGTCATCAGAGGCGCTACGTCACACTTCGATATGGTTGCTAACGAGACTACTAAAGGCATTGCATCTGCTGGCTTGCAAACCGGAGTGCCAATCATTTTCGGTGTTCTCACAACCGACAATATCGAGCAAGCTGTTGAAAGAGCAGGCTCGAAAGCAGGCAACAAAGGTTTTGAAGCTGTCACGACAGCCATCGAAATGGTAAATTTGATCAAACAACTTTGATACAGTTTGAGTAGACTTAAGGGACGTGTTTTTGAAAAATACGTCCTTTTTTATTTATAAATTGATGCGTTAAAGCTACAATAATTTGGTTTTCTTATACTTTTACAATCGGAAAAAAATATTAAAATTCTTGTTGTGAGTATTCAAAAAAAATGTATTTTTGCAGTGGGTAAGTCTTATACGACCAGCTCCTGTCGAATCCCCCAGGACCGGAAGGTAGCAAGGGTAGATGGTTGAGCGGTGCGATATCAAGCTTACCCTTTTTTATATCCATTATGCTCATAGAACCTACATATACGCCAAAACAATATTGGATGACAATATTATGTTCAAGTTTGATAATAAGCTTGTTATCCTCTGTCTTATATTTCTTGTTTTATTGGTTCCTTTATGTGCAACAATCTTTCGCGTTCTCGTTAATCTATTTGCTTCCATTGCTCGGCGCGACTTTCACAATAGTGTTTTTCAAACATAAATATGTGTGGAAAGACTTCTCCTACTGCGCGGCTTTTCTTATGTCTTTCGCAATAGGGTTTATTTCCGCCTTGATATTCAGCGTGATATTATTCGTAGCCTACACTTTCGTACTCGAATCAAGAATTGACCTTTTTCAAAATACCGATGATGAGACATTGCGGCAGCTTATGTCGCCGATTGCAATATCAATGTCGATGTTTTTAATTAATATCATTTTGTCGTTAATTTACTCAATGATAATTGCTATCTTTGCAAAAAGAAAAATAAAAGAATAATGGATATTTCAGTTGTAATACCTCTTTTGAATGAAGAAGAATCACTTCCGGAATTGGAAGCATGGATCAGACGCGTTATGCAGGAAAATAATTTCTCATACGAGATAATTTTTGTCGATGATGGTTCGACAGATACATCGTGGAGCATAATTCAAGAGCTTTCTAAAAACAATGAAAATATTAAGGCTCTGCGTTTTAGAAGAAATTATGGCAAGTCGCCTGCTCTTAACGAAGGCTTCAAAATAGCCGAAGGCGATGTCGTAATCACTATGGACGCTGACCTTCAAGATAGTCCTGACGAAATACCAGGTCTCTTCGATATGATAAAAAATCAAGGCTACGACCTCGTGTCAGGCTGGAAGAAAAAACGCTACGACTCTAAAGTGGCTAAAAATATTCCTTCAAAATTCTTCAACTTCACTACAAGATTGATGACTGGAATAAAACTCCACGACTTCAACTGCGGACTTAAAGCATATCGCTATGACGTGGTGAAAAACATCGAAGTGTTCGGAGAAATGCACCGCTACATTCCTGTAATCGCTAAAGCCGCAGGATTTAAAAACATCGGGGAAAAAGTCGTTCAACATCAGAAAAGAAAATACGGAACAACGAAATTCGGCATGAGTCGCTTCGTGAGGGGTTACTTGGATTTGCTGACAATCACCTTCATCTCCAAATTCGGCAAACGCCCTATGCACCTTTTCGGCGGACTCGGTTCACTGCTCTTCCTCGCAGGTTTCATCATGGGAATCTATCTCGTATGCCAAAAATTATTTAACGCTGTCTATGGAATGACAGATCGTCCTTTGTTCTATTTGGCTTTGATTTGCATGATTATAGGAACGCAATTTTTCCTGACAGGTTTCATCGCGGAACTGATACAAACCAATTCTTCCAATAAAAAACAATACGGGATTTCGGATAAAATCAGGAATTAAAAATTTAGAGACGTCATTTTTCATTATGGCGTCTCTCTTTTTATCGTAATAAATATAATCTAAAAATCAAACTTCAACGACTGCGCTAAACGCCTTCGGAATATCTGAAGTGAATTTTAAATCTTCGCCTGTGACAGGATGTTTGAAACATAGCTTATAAGCGTGAAGTCCTAATCTGCCAATAGGATCGCTGCCGTCACCATATTTTGAGTCGCCGACAACAGGACATCCTAAATCCTGAAGATGAACTCTGATCTGATTCTTACGGCCAGTCTCCAACTGCATCTCGACGAGTGAATATCCGTTGCCTGACTTTAATTTCTTATAATGAGATACGGCATATTTACCTCCGTTGTCTTCCTGACTTGAATGCGTCACATAATGGCTGTCGTCTTTGAGCCACGAAGCTATTGTACCTTGCGACTTAGGAAGCTCGCCATGAACCAAAGCGACATATCTTCTATCGTAAACTCTCTCTTTCCAATCTTCTTCAAATTCGAGGGCTACTTTCTTGCTCTTCGCGAAAATCATCAAGCCTGAAGTGAATTTGTCGAGACGATGAACGGTGTGAGCGTTAGCATGTTGATGCGATTTGTCTAAATAATAATTAAGAATAGATTTGACGCTCTCATCTTTAGGACTTGTGCTGCTCGACAAGATGCCGGGTTTCTTTTCAATGACAAGAATATGATCATCTTCGAATACAATTTTAACCCAGAAGTTCTTGAATCTGTTGCCTTCGCTCGATTTTTTAATCGTGACACGCATATTAGGTTTCAGCAGGAAGTCATGTTGCGAGACGGCTCTGTCGTTGACATTGACCAAATCGTAAGTCAGCATTTTCTTCACTTTTGTACGGCTGATACCGTCCATAGCCTTCATCGAAAACTCCATCAGTTCACATTCCTCTCTGACGATAAAATCAATCTCCTGCGATTTCTTTTTATACTTATTATTTTTGTTGTTATAATGTCTTGCCATCGTAAAAATTGTTTTGTGCAAAGTTAAGAATTTTTAGGT
>JAZOCI010000100.1:0-28855 GCA_045596465.1 Bacteroidales bacterium
GTAGCGATAAAAATCTTGATAGTATTTTTGATATTATGGTTTTTATGGCAGACTAAAATTTTGGAGTCGTTTGTTGGTGTCTTGATAATAGTCTCGTTATGTGTCTTGCTGTCGATTTATCTTGTCATGAGCAGATGCCGATATAGATATGTTAAAATTTGTATGGTAGTAGCGATTGTAGTAGTGACAGTTGTTGTGATATATATCCCATGTCGTATTGTATACACATATAATCATCCTCCTAAGATAGATGTTACACAATTAGATACGCATACTAAATTAGGCAATCCTTACGTATTCGACACAACACATTATCGCGTAGAGGATGCGAGGTATGTGGGTTTATATCTTTCAAAAAATGAGATGTTAGAAGCTTGGAATAAGAGAAGTGTTAAAAAAATTAACACTGAATATGACGACGGTTATCATGCTTTGGTGCGTTATCTTACTTCTAAAGATTTAAGAAAAGACGCTGAAGGAGTAGCGAAACTTACCGATGATGACATTAAAAATATAGAGAATGGTATCGCTAATTATAACTATATAGCTAATCCGGGATTTAAGACGAGGATTATGAAGGTGATGGTGGCTTACGATAATTACATGAAAGACGGCGATGCTAACGGAAGCTCTGTATTTCAACGTATTGAATATATCAAGGCGTCACTGAATATTATTAAAGAGAATATTCTGGTAGGAGTGGGAACCGGCGATATAGCTAATGCCTTCGCTGATTATTACAAAGAAACTAATTCCAAACTATTACCTGAATATAGGTTTAGAAGTCATAATCAATATTTGGCAATTGCTGTAGCCTTCGGAGTTATAGGATTGTTATGGTTCTTGTTTTCAATGTTTTATCCGATATTTGCAGATAAGAAAAACAGAAACTATCTATATATTGTCTTTATTTTCATCATGGCATTTTCGATGCTTACCGAAGACACTCTCGAAACTCAAATCGGAGTGACTCTATTCGCTTTCTTTAATTCATTTTTAGTCTATGGTCTACAGTCTACGGACAAAAGTTAAAGACGGTGAATGAATTTAGCCTTTATATCACGCGAATGTAAATGATAGGTTGGCGAAGAAATTCCAGATTGTCGTAATTCCTATCGCGAATAATTTACTTAAGTAGAAATTCCATTTAAGTTTTTCGTTTAATAAATATAAAACTAAGGAATTGATACCTAAACCTATTGTCGAAACAATCATAAATTGAACGTATTGTGTACCGACCCGTTCATCTTGACTTTCAAAAGTCCATATTCTGTTAAGGAAATAATTCGATGTGGCGGCAAAGATGAAGCCTATCGCGTTGCTAAGGAATTTATTAAGTTTGAAAATCTCTTTGCATAGATACGTCATTCCGAAATCTATAATCATTCCAGAACAACCCACGACTCCAAATTTTATAAACTTGGAAATCAATATTTTATCTATTGCAAATAAACCTTTCATCATTTATTATCGAGACGCATCAATTACAAATTGTTAATTTTTCATTTTTCATTCTCTTTATCGCATACCAGAACAAAGCGACCATCAAGACGATGCTTATTAATAAAGGTAACAACTGTGTTTGTCCGAATGTTTCAACGTCGATATTAGTTATATTGATATTGTTAAGATAATAAATCACGACAACTGTTGCGTTATTAACGAAGTGCATAAACATTGAAACCCAGATGCTTCCCGAAAAATAGAACATATAACCGAGGAGAAGTCCTAAGACGAGGCGAGGAATAAAAGCGTAGAAATCAAAGTGTATGAAGGAGAATATGACAGAAGTTATGACGATTCCGACATGAGCGTTTTTGCAAATTTTTATTAAGGAAGTCTGTATTACGGAACGGAAAAGAAGTTCCTCACCTAAAGCCGCTAATCCGGCAATCATGATGAGATTTATGACGAGTCCGCCGAAGGTGTCGACATTAACTAATTTTTCCATAATGACAGCGGAAGACTCGTACACCTCTTTAATCCATTTCTCGATCCCACTCATCGATTCCGGTAATTTCAGACCTGCGTTCCATTCTGCAAAGACATTGTTAAGAGGCAGAATAGCGTACATCATGATAAAACCTATTATAAACCAATGATATGAAACGTTTTTTATTCCTAACGATTCCTTCAGATTTTCTTTTACCAAGATGGCATATAAAATAGGAGGTAGCACGAAGGTAAATATCTGCGAGCTTATCTGCATGAAACGAAGTGAGTTTAACGACATTACATCTTGCCCCGTCACTAAAGGATATATAACTCCGATTACGCTGCCTATTATCAAGCCTAAAATAAGTAATGCGACTAAGATAAATATTCTCTCTAACTTATTAGTTTTCTTTATTATCGGTGAATTCATGACTGATATTATTTATTTGCAAATTTAATATTTTTGATTAGATGAATTGATTATTTTTGCACAATAATTTTTGTTTATGATCAAGATTGCGAATTTAGAATTTGAAGATATACCTTTGCTGTTAGCTCCGATGGAAGGCGTCACCGATCCGCCGTTTCGTCACGCTTGCAAGGAGCAGGGCGCTGATATCGTATATTCGGAATTTATCTCTTCCGACGGTTTGATTCGTGATGCGGTGAAGAGTGTGCGTAAGTTAGGTTTCGTCGAAGAAGAGCGACCTTTCGGAGTCCAGATCTTCGGTAACAGTATCGAGCCTATGGTAGAAGCTGCTCGTTATGCCGAGCGTTATAATCCTGATATTATTGACATTAACTTCGGTTGCCCTGTTAAGAAAGTCGCTTCTAAAGGTGCAGGCTCTGGAATTTTGAACGATATTCCTAAGATGATTGCTATCACCGATGCTGTCGTGAAAGCAGTGAAGAAACCCGTAACCGTCAAGACGCGTCTCGGTTACGACAGCGAGCATAAAGAGATAGTAGATATTGCGGAACGTCTGCAAGATGTAGGAATACAGGCGCTTACGATACACGGACGTCTGCGTACCACTAAATGGGGCGAGCCTGCCGACTGGACTTTGATAGGTGAAGTAAAGAACAATCCTCGCATGACTATACCGATTATCGGTAATGGTGATGTCGTCGATGGACCTTCTGCAAAATTTTTCTTGGATAACTTCGGCGTCGACGGTCTTATGATAGGACGAGCTACTTATGGTAATCCATGGATTTTTAAAGAGATAAAACATTATCTGAAAACGGGAGAGATTCTTCCAGCACCGAATGTCGAAGAGAGAGTGCGTGTCGCTAAATCTCATCTGACGGATTCTTTGAGTTATAAGAAAGATGAGTTTTATGCCGTGATGGAGATGCGTAAACATTGGGGACTTTACTTCAAAGGATTCGTCAATTTCAAGCAGTTTAAGATGCGATTGATGGAAGTCAAGACCGTTGAAGAGGTGTTTGCTATTTTAGATGAAGTGGTAAATTATTATAATTCAATGGATTGATAACAACTGTATTTGAAATAAATTTTTTATAAAATTTTTGATTTTTTTGTTATGATGTTATCAATATTTTTGTAACTTTGCACTCGCAAAACCAAAGGATAGAATTAAGATTATCCTGCTCCTATAGCTCAGTTGGTTAGAGTAGCTGACTCATAATCAGTTGGTCCCTGGTTCAAGTCCAGGTGGGAGCACAAGAGCCTCGAAGAGATTCGGGGCTTTTTTTTTGTCCACTAACATTCGCGAAATAACGCCAAAGATTTTTCGTGAGATATTAGCGTCATTTCGTGGACATTTTTTTCGTGAAGTTTCGTGTCACTTAGTGGACATTTTTAGTGGACCAGTAATATTCCCACACTATCTTAGCCTTCGCCTTGCCGATAATTCCTTCTAACGTCTCCAAGCTCGCATCTTTGATATTCTTGACGGATTTCAGTTCTAACATCAGTTTTTCAGCTGTCTGTTTACCAATGCCTTTGATGTCGTTGAGTTCGGAATGTATGAATCCTTTCTCGAATTTCTTTCTATGATGTGTGATGCCAAACCTATGCGCTTCGTCGCGGATATGTTGTATCACTTTCAAAGTCTCTGAGCGTTTGTCTATATATAAAGGTATGCTGTCGCCAGGGAAATATATCTCCTCTAACTTCTCCGCGATGCCGATGATACTGATTTTACCGTATAATCCCAACTGTTGTAAAATCTTCACTGCTGACGACAACTGTCCTTTCCCGCCGTCAACGACAATCAAATCGGGAAGTCGCTGGTTTTCATTCAAGAGTCGACTATACCTTCTATATATTATCTCTTCCATCGAGGCGAAGTCGTTTGGACCTTCAACGGTCTTGATGTTAAAATGTCGATAGCCGCTCTTGTTGGGTTTCGCATTGACAAACTGCGTCATCGCGGCAACGGCATAGTCGCCTTGGAAGTTGGAGTTGTCGAAACATTCTATCACTTCTGGCAAGACAGGCAGCTTCAGGTCTTCTTTCATCTGGCTCAGGATTCTCTTCGTATGTCGTTCCGGATCAACGAGAGTACGTAGCTTCTCCACTTCAAGTCGATACTGTTTTGCATTACGCTGCGACAGTTCCAAAATCTCACGTTTCTCGCCTCGCTGCGGAATAGTGAAACGCACACCTTCTATATTAATGTTCAATTCTATTGGAACAATAATCTCTTTGATGTTTCTATTTATTTTACTCTCAGCATTCTGCATTATAGTGGACACATTCAGTGCATCTGCTTCAGTATCAATGGACACATTCAATGTGTCCTTACAGTCTTCATGTAGGGACGCATCGAATGCGTCCGCTTCTTCGTCAGAGTTCATCTGATGTATCTCCACAATCGCTATCGAAAGCAATTCCTCTGGTGATTCTTCCAACTTACGTTTTATCTCAAGAGAATGCGACTGTATGATGGCACCTTCCACGATTTTCATATAATTGACATAGAAAGAATTGTCAGCGTCTTCAAAAGAAAACACCTCCATGTCGTAGGCTGTGTTGCTGCAAACCACCGATTTGGCGTGATAGTTTTCCAATAAATCGTATTTGTCTTTGATGACTTGCGCTTGTTCGAACTCTAACTTCGCGGCGTATGCCATCATCTTCGACTTCATATCACGAAGAACTTCCTGTATGTTACCTTTGATGACTTTCTTGATATTAATAATCATTGAGTCGTATTCTTCTTCATCAACACTTCCGTCGCAAGGTGCCTTACAGTTACCGACATGATATTCTAAACATGGTCGATAATGGTTGTTCTTTATGTTCTCCTCTTTTAAAATTAATTTACAGTTTCTGATAGGGTAGAGCTGCCTCAGCATTTCAAGTAATGTCTTCGCCGTCATCACCGAAGGATAAGGCCCGAAATATGTCGAGCCGTCATTGACTTTTTTTCTCGTAAGGAAGACTCGCGGGAATCGTTCATTTTTAATGCAAATCCATGGATATGTCTTGTCGTCTTTCAACAAGATATTATAACGAGGCTTGTATTGCTTGATGAAATTGTTTTCCAAAAGCAGCGCTTCCATCTCGCTGTTCACGACGGTAAATCTTATGTCGGCGATGCGACTGACGAGGACGCTTACCTTTCTGCTCTGCTGCTGTTTGTTGAAATAACTATGTACGCGACGTTTCAGGTTTTTGGCTTTCCCGACATATATAATCTCGCCCTTATCGTCATAATAACGATACACTCCCGGATCGGTGGGAATGGTTTTTAGGATCGATTTTATCTTGTCGGAAATCATAACTTATAGTTTATAGTTGATAGTTAATGGTTTATAGTCAGTTTTGAAGTTTATAGTTGATAGTTCGGTTTTGAAGTTTATAGCTATAAACTTTTAACCATTAACTTTACAACTGTCTATAAACTATAAACTCTTAACTATCAACTTTAAAAATGTTTAAACCCTTGTGCTTCTATCGGGATGACGTGTTCGTCGGTAGTAATAAGTTCCGCGACGTTTTCGTCTGCTGTCATGAAACCGATGATTCTCACGTCTTCCATATCCTTGACTTTCTCGTAGTCTTCTTGTTTCACTGTGAAAAGAAGTTCGTAGTCTTCTCCTCCGTTGAGAGCTGCCACGCAAGGAACTATGTCGAACTCCTTAGCGACATCGATGGCTTTCTGGTGCATCGGGATGCGGTCTTCGAAGATGCGGCAGCCGACCTTAGAGTCTTTGCATAGATGCAGTATCTCAGATGCGAGTCCGTCGGAAATGTCAATCATAGAAGTAGGTTTTATCTCTAACTCTTTGAGTCGCGTGACTATGTCTTTGCGTGCTTCTGGTTTTAATTGTCTTTCAAGAATATAATCGTAGCCGTAGAGCTCCGGTTGTACGTTAGGGTCTGCCATGAAAGCTGCTTTCTCTCTTTCAAGAATCAATAATCCGGTGTATGCTGCGCCGAGAGTCCCGCTGACGCATAATAAGTCGTTGGCTTTGGCTCCGTCGCGATAGACGATGTCGTCTTTCTTTGCTTTGCCGATTACCGTTATCGAGATGAAGAGTCCCGACTTGCTTGCTGTAGTGTCGCCACCGACCAAATCGACTTTATAGTTGTCGCAGGCTAATCTTATCCCAGAGAAAATCTCTTCGACGGCTTCGACAGAGAACTTGCTTGAGATTCCCATTCCGACTACTATCTGTGTCGGCGTTCCGTTCATGGCGTAGATGTCGGAGAAGTTCACTACGGCGGCTTTGTAACCTAAGTGTTTGAGCGGCATATATGTCATGTCGAAATGCACGCCTTCAATCAAGACGTCGACAGAGACTAAGGTCTGCTCGCTTTTATGATCTATGACAGCAGCGTCGTCGCCGATGCCTTTTATCGTTGATTTATTGTGAATCTTGATGTCTTTAGTCAATCTGTCGATGAGACCAAATTCGCCAAGTTCAGATAATTCAGTTAATTCTATTTTTTCGTTTTCCATACTTTTTTATGTCAACGGACAACAGTCAACAGACAGCAGACTTTGTCCATATTTTTTTATAAACTTTAATCCTTTAACCCTTTAACCCTTCCCCAGATTCTAAACTTACATCAGCTTCTTATATTTAAACTTCTTAGGTGTTGCGTTGCCAAGTCGTTTAATTTTGTTTTCTTCATATTCCGAGTAGCTTCCTTCGAAGAAATACACCTGTGAGTCGCCTTCGAAAGCGAGTATGTGTGTAGCGATTCTATCTAAGAACCATCTGTCGTGAGAGATTACGACGGCGCAACCTGCGAAATTTTCAAGACCTTCTTCTAAAGCTCGCAGTGTATTGACGTCGATGTCGTTGGTAGGTTCGTCGAGGAGAAGTACGTTGGCTTCTTGTTTCAAGGTAAGGGCGAGGTGCATTCTGTTACGTTCACCGCCTGATAGTACGCCGGCTTTCTTTTGCTGGTCGTTGCCTCCGAAGTTGAATCTCGAGACGTAAGCTCTTGAGTTCATGGTACGTTTACCGAGTTGTATCAGTTCGTTGCCGCCGGAAATGACTTCCCACACTGTCTTTTCAGGGTCGATGTCGGCGTGTTGCTGATCGACGTAGCCTGTTTTTACTGTTTCACCTACTTCAAATTCTCCTGAGTCTGGTTTTTCTAATCCCATGATGAGACGGAAGAGAGTTGTCTTACCGGCGCCGTTAGGTCCGATGACGCCTACGATGCCTGCTGGCGGAAGCGAGAAGCTCAAATTTTCGAATAATAATTTATCGCCGTAGGCTTTCGTTATGTTCTTAGCCTCAATGACTTTATTACCGAGACGGTCACCATTAGGGATATATATTTCTAATTTTTCTTCTTTTTCTTTCACGTCTTCGTTAAGAAGTTTCTCGTAAGAAGCGAGACGTGCCTTACCTTTGGCGTGACGTGCTTTTGGCGCCATTCTGACCCATTCAAGCTCGCGTTCCAAAGTCTTGCGGCGTTTGCTTTCTGTCTTCTCTTCCATCGCCATGCGAGCTGTCTTCTGGTCGAGCCATGATGAGTAGTTGCCTTTCCACGGGATGCCTTCGCCGCGGTCTAATTCTAAAATCCAGCCTGCTACATGGTCTAAGAAGTAACGGTCGTGAGTGACGGCGATGACAGTTCCTTTATATTGTTGTAAGTGCTGCTCTAACCAATTTATCGCCTCGGCGTCAAGGTGGTTAGTAGGTTCGTCTAACAACAGAATATCTGGTTCTTGGAGAAGGAGTCTTACCAATGCCACACGGCGGCGTTCACCACCGGAGAGATTTTTTACAGGAGTGTCGCCGTCGGGACAGTTGAGCGCGTCCATGGCTCTCTCGAGTTTGCTGTCTAAATCCCAGGCGTCGTGTTGTTCAATCAAATCGGTGAGCTGACCTTGTTCTTCAACAAGAGCGTTCATCTCATCGTCGCTGAGTTCCTCCATGAAACGGGCGTTCACCTCTTCATATCTTTTAAGAATATCAACGACTTCCTGAATACCTTCCTGCACGACTTCTTTCACAGTCTTGCTGTTATCTAATTCAGGTTCCTGATCTAACATACCGACGGAATATCCCGGAGAGAAAACGACTTCGCCGTTATACGATTTATCTTTTCCTGCTATGATTTTCAACAATGTAGATTTACCAGAGCCGTTCAAACCGATGATGCCGATTTTTGCTCCATAATAAAATGACAAATAAATGTCTTTCAAAATCTGTCTTGAAGGCGGAATCACTTTGCTCACGCCAACCATCGAAAATATTATCTTCTTATCGTCTGCCATACCTATTTATTTTTAAAAGTCAACAAGTCAACAAGTCAACGAGTTATTGTTCATTATTAACTACTAACTATTAACTACTAACTATTAACTATTAACTATTAACTATTAACTATTAATTCATTGTACATTCTTAATTCCATAACTTCCGTCGCTTTCTCCCAGTCGTAGACGCGATGGACGAAGTCGTATCCGTTTTGTGCTATATGTTCTGCTTTTCCATTATCTGTCAATAATGTAATGATATAGTCTGCGAGTTCATATTCATTTTTGCCTACGAGTATTTCTTTGTTATCTTCAGCTCCTAATGGATTGTTTGCCAATGGTGTCGTGATGCAAGGCAACTTCATCGACATGGCTTCAAGGAGTTTGTTCTGCAATCCTGTTCCTATCCTCATTGGAGCGATGAATATCTTAGACTGAGCATAAGCGTCTCTCATATCGTCGAGCCAACCGCTGATGATGATGTTCTCTGATGCCACTTTCTTGACGCGGGGGTCTGGTGTCGCGCCCGCGACATACATTTTTACGTTGGGAAGTTCCTTCCAAACTAAAGGAAGTATATGATTTGCAAGATATTCCACGGCATTGACATTAGGTGCGTATGACATATTGCCCGTAAACACTATGTCGTATTTTTTCTCCTGATTTTGAGGCGAGTAATATTCATGATCTACTCCGTTAGGTACGATGAGAATCTCGTCTTTCTTATTGTGGTCGATGAAGTCGCGATCTTGTTTGCTTATTATGGTTTTTATATCGAAGTGGTCGAAGATGTCGCGTTCGTATGTCTTCAGACGACGATATTCCATGTTGAAGATTGGTTTCAGAAAAAAAGGCGCAATATCTCTTCTGCGTTTCATTCCCATCGACAGAACATCTTGATAGTCTATGACTTTCTTTATTTTTTCATGACGCAGGTATTCCGCCACTCTAATCATTTGTCCGAATAGTATGTCGGGTTTATGCTTTTCTATTATATTGTGTATTTTCTTATGAGCCTTCTTGTTATAGAAATATCCGCATTGTATTGGAAGTCCTTTCAAGAAAGCCTTTGTTATGTTTGACAATATAGATGTTTTGTTTATATCTATGAAAATTATTGATTTACAATAAGGCTGTAATGCTTTGAAAGCATCTTCTTTTTTTGTCTTTTGGTTTGCGTTTAAAGCACAAAGTATTACCTCGTTGTTTTTGGCGAGCTGCTTGATTTGGTTATAAGCTCTCAACTTGTCGCCTTTTTCGAGAGGCCACGGTATCCTTGGTAATAATACGAAAATTTTCATGACAAGGTGATACTTAATGATTTATATAGGTTATATCTTTTTTCTCTTTTTTAATTTCATCGTAAAATATCAGCAGTCTCTCGATGATTTTTTTGTTGTCGTAGACGTCTTCGACGAGTTTTCTCGCGTTCATTCCTATTCTCTTCAGTTCGTCGGGTTCCTTCGTTATTCTGCATATCGTCTCGACGATTTTAGTTGGATTGTCGGCGATGATGATATTGAGGTATTCGGAATATTGTATTCCTTCAGCTCCTATCATTGTGGTTATCACTGTCTTTCCCATCGCCATGGCTTCTATGATTTTGATTCTTATTCCGCTACCGGAAAGGAGTGGCACTATCGCGATGTCGTTGTCTTTGATGAATTCTTTGGCGTCGGGGACTTCGCCTATGACGTTAATATTTTTTTTCTTTAAATTTTTTAACCATTTAGGCATATGACGTCCCGCAAGGTTCAGCTGTAAGTCGGGTTCTCTATCCGTCAGTTTCTCCCAGACATTTTTGATGAACCACCTGATACCTTCTTCGTTTGGCATCCAATTCATCGAGCCTATATGGTATAATGTAGGTTTGTCTTTTATGTCGTGGCTCGGCGTAAACTCTTCAGGATTAACTCCGTATGGAATGTCTATCACTGGCACTGATGTCTCGCCTCTGAAAAATGCCGCGTCGCGATATGTGATGGCAGCGATGCCATCGACTTCATTGATGGCGTTCAACTCGTAATTGCGGAGCGTCTTCACCAAATGCTTGAGATACCATTTCTTAGGCAGTAATTTTGTCTTCTTGGCTATCCTGTCCCAAATCAGATGTTCCACATTATGAGCGCGTAAGACAATCTTGGCATCGGAATATGCTCTTATCGTTTCGATGTAAGGCGCCATATAAATCATCTCCAACTGCACTACGTCGTATCGGTCTTTCTTCAAAATCTCGATGAGCTTGTTCTTGAAATCTTCAGATATAAATCTCTCCACATGATAGGAGTTGTCGCTGAAAAGATTTTTCAAGGCTTCTAAAGGTTTTATCCTTAAGTCGATATCAATCAATTCGATATTGGTTTTTTCCTTGTACGACTGTGGAATGTCATTCTCCTTGATATGATATTTCTTGCTGTTGACAGCAAGTATCTTGACCTTATGTCCGGCATCCGTCAAACCGTTGACAATACTGTTCATCGCCATTGGTCCGCCTTCGCTTGGCGGATAGGGAGACTTGTTGCAGAGCATTAAAATATTCATATTCAAGTAGTTTTAGTTTATTCTTTTCTAAATATTTTTCTGAAGGTCTTTTTCCAACTCTCGCCGTCCAACAGACTTGAATCGGTGGTGGCTTTTATGGTAAGGAAAATTCCTATCGGTAATATTATCAGCGATGACAGCCAGACGCCGAGGAATATCGGCATGTCGCCTGCTATCGCAACGCGCTGACATGTAATGGTTATGATGTAATAGATGACGAAGAAAACCACGCTGATGACGATAGGAAGTCCGAGTCCGCCCTTGCGTATGATGGCTCCGAGCGGCGCGCCTATCAGGAAGAAAAGCAGACAGGCGATGCTGAGCGAGAACTTCTCGTGCAAGACCTGCTGATGTTTTCTGATGTTGGTGTCTTGTCTCTTGAAATCGTTGATATTCAGTTCTATGTTGTCGATTTGATTTCTTATGGCTGTGTTCGCCATGTTGATAATCGACTTCTGTTCTTTTTCGCTGAAGTTTTCCAAGAAAGGCCATTTGAAAATCGTAATGGTGTCAGCTTCAACCTTTTTGTTCTTGGTATTTTTGTTTATGATGTCTTTTGACGACAGATGTTGAAACCTGTTCTTGAAAGAGTTTTTATACGATACACGTCGTTCTTCGCCATTGTTTCTCAGTGAGTCGATAGCGACATTCAACTGGCTGATATTCAACATTGACTGATGTCCTTTAAGTACGTTGCCATCGCTTTGGTTGAGGTCGAAGTCGGAGATGTCGAAGCTGATATATTGCTTGTCGAATGCCATCTTCTCGAAAGGTCGTTTTACTCTATATTCTTTATCGTCAATGACTTCGTTATAATTCGAGCCGTGGTATAAGGTGAAAACTATCTCTTTCTGGCTTGGCGCCAAAGCCATCGTCGCGGAGTCGGCGCTCGTCACCTTTATGTTGCCTTTATATTCTGTGTGGTCGTAAATCAAAACGTCATAGAGCGTAGTGCCGTCAGCGCCTTTCTTGCCGGCTCTAATCGTATATCCGTCAATGCCTTTGTAGAACATGCCTTCTGGAATGTCGAACGACATCTTCTGCTTCCTCACGTCGCGCAATAAGGTCTTGGATTTTAAAGTTGCGACAGGTAAGACATTGTTAGAGAAGACGAAAGCCGTCAGACTCATCACTATGGCGAAGATGAAAAGCGGGCGCATGATTTTCCAGACGGAGATGCCAGAGGCTTTCATCGCAACAAGCTCATAATATTCGCCGAGGTTGCCGAAACACATCAGCGACGATAATAATATCGCGAGCGGCATCGCCATGGGAACGAAGGTGATGGACGTGTAGAATATAAGTTTGCCTAAGACATCGAAGCCTAAGCCTTTGCCGACGAGGTCGTCTAAATATGTCCATAGAAACTGCATGAGCAAGATAAATACGGCAATGAAAAAAGTAAAGATGAAAGTGCCGATAAATGAGCTCAATATGTATTTGTACAGTTTCTTCAAGACGCGACGTATTTGGAATGCAAATATAACATTTTACCGCTTAATTTCGGTAATTGTAGGCTTTTATTTTTTTTTGCTTATGATGTGCTCACATTGACAAATATTTCTTTTTTTTGCATTAAAATTTATAATCATGGAAAATAATATTTTTGATTTCTTTAAAGAGATAAATGTAAGTATAACTGTCTCTGACACAAAAGGTAACGTCATATATATGAATGATAAGTCGAAAGCTGTCTTCGGCGATATGGTGGGAAAAAACATGATGGCGTGCCACAAACAGTCGTCACAGGAAACGATAAAACGTCTGATAGGGGAGAAGGCAACTAATGTCTATACCATTCAGAAGGGCGAACTGAAGAAGATGATTTACCAGACACCTTGGTATGTCGATGGCGAGATTAAAGGTCTTATTGAATATTCTATCATCTTGCCCGACGAGATGCCACACTATGTTAGATAATTTACAATTTACAATTAACAATTAACAATGGTCTGTAGACCGTAGACTTTAGACTTATAACATGAAAAAACATATTCCAAATTCGATTACGTGTTGCAATCTTCTGTCGGGTTGCATTTCAATAGTTTTGATGTTTAACGGTTATGCTGTTGCGGCGGGTGCTATGATTTTCATCGCTGCTGTTTTCGATTTCTTCGATGGCTTCTCGGCTCGTTTGCTGAAGGCGTATTCGCCTCTCGGCGCGCAGCTCGACTCGCTATCTGATGTCGTCTCCTTCGGAGTGGCGCCTTCTTTCATAATCTATCATTATCTACAATCAGCGTCAATGTCAGTGTCAATGTCAGTGTTAGGCCTCAATATCATTCCTTTCGCGGCATTTTTCCTCGCGGTGTTCGCTGCCTTGCGTCTGGCGAAATTCAATATCGACGATCGTCAGACGACATCATTCATCGGGCTCCCGACTCCGGCGATGGGAATCTTCGTCGCGTCATTGCCTTTCACTTTGAACAACGATCATCTCGCCTTCATGGGAAATGTCGTCACCAACATCTGTTTCCTCCTCGCAGTTATAATCTTGTTTAGCTTCTTGATGGTGAGCGAGATTCCTTTCTTCTCTTTAAAAATCAAGAATTTAAGATTTAAGGAAAACATACATATCTACATACTCGCGATTTTCGCTATAACAGCACTCGCGTTTTTGGGATTCGCAGCGATACCGTTCATCATCTTGTTTTATATCATTCTTTGCTTCACAAAATAGGGGACAGGGAACGGGGAATTGATAGATCCTCGTCGATACTCGCGATACGTGGAGATTGATAAAAAGAGGCCGTCTAAATTTGTGTTAGGCGACCTCTTTTTTGTCAATGATACCATAGATTCCTGGTATCTCGAAATCTTATAAAACAGTGATGCGTTCTACTGCAACGCCGTTTTCTGTTACGATGCGTAGCATGTAAATGCCTGCTTCGTATTGTGTCATGTCAATGATTACATTGTCGCTACCGACGTTTCTATCATAGACTGTTTGACCTAATGCGTTGACTATAGTGATGCGTTTCATTGCTTCAACGCTGATGTTCAAGTTGCCGTCTGTCGGGTTAGGATAGATCATCAGACCGCTGACATCGCCTTCTTCTATTGCAGAAACTTCGACAACGACATAGTCTTGCTCAGGATTGCTGTAAGAGTTGGCGGCTTCTGATTCGCAAGTCTCGTCAAATTCTTCGTAGACAGCTTTCACTTGGTAGTAATATTTGCCAGCTTCAACTTGGTCGAAGTATTTTCTATCTGTTGTTTCGTCGATTTTTTCGATGTTATCCAAAGAAGTGCCACGATAGATGTTGTAGTTTTTCAATACAGGAGCTCTGTTGGCATTGCTTTCCAAGGCTTCTGTTCCTCTGCCATCTAATGACACGTAGGCGCGGATCATCCATGACAAGTTTATGCCTGAGTTTGCGATGTCTTCCCATACTTGGCCGTCTTCCGAGATCCATCGTGCATTAGGATTATCGCTGTTTTCTGTCGAGGCTGCGGGGTAATATTCACCGAGTTCTGTCTCGATGACGACCCAGATGCTTTCTTCTCCACTTATTGGCAATGGATAAGACAGATCGAATTCTACGTATTCTTCAAAAGTCTGTGCCGAGAAGTTTTGTGAGTGAATCAATAATTCTGGAGAAGTATTACCGCCGTAGTAAATGTGGAACTTACCTTCTCTTACGTCAGCGTATGGTATGTAAGTCGCGAGTTTTGTCAATGATGCGCCGGCATACTTTTCTATCTCTGAGATAGGGAACTTGATGCCCCAATAGAAATGTTTAGGTCCGCCGATAGCATCGTAGAACTCTCCTTCGTCGTAATGTAACCATGTCGATGTAGCTTCGGTGTAAGGCCATACCAATGTAGCTCCGAATGTTCCGTCTTTGTTGATGGTGTTGTAGGCATGTAAGTTCTTCGGTGATTCGCAAGGCATGTTGTAGATGACTTCTGTTGTTTGAGGACATGTTATCGCGTAATAGGTCTCGTCTTTTTCACCGCCATAAACTATGCTCAAGGTGTATTCGTCGCCTTTGGTAGCTTTCTTGTCGATATATTCTTCTCCGTCAAAGAGTTTG
Organism: Bacteroidales bacterium; assembly: GCA_045596465.1. GTDB lineage: Bacteria > Bacteroidota > Bacteroidia > Bacteroidales > F082 > Limimorpha. Next base: position 15,212 of record JAZOCI010000100.1, read on the forward strand.
GATACGAGTTCGTCGTTGTGATATAATCTCACGCCGAGGACTTCAGCTTCTGGTAATGTCCATGTCACTACGACTTCGTCGTTGATTAACTCGGCTTTGAAGTCTTTCACGCCTTCGAATTTGTCGCAGGCTTTATAAGTCCAAGTGTAGACCGATTCTTCGCCATTACCTGTCGTATAGACCGGAACGACTTTCGTTGTATATTCTTGACCTTCGGTAAGTCCTTCAAACTGATAGTAAGTGTCTGTCAATTTATCGGTTACCAATTCGTCGTTCAAATATAATTGGAATGTCTGTAAGGCTCTGTTAGGCGTTTCTGCGTTGACCAAAGAGATGTCGTCGACGCCTACTGCGAAAACGTCTGTCACGTCGAAGTGACGTATTGCGATATAGACGCTTTGACCTTCGTATTCGCTAAGGTCGATGACTCTTTCATAATATGGACTTATTCCTAAGCCGCGAGTGTTTTTCGATGTTTTAGATCTGACGTTGCCTGATCTTACTTTTGGCAATGTTTCTTCCCATATTGTGGTGAAGTCGCTTGCAGAAGTGTTGCTTACTGTTGAGATGGCGACGCCGTAATGTTCTTCTGGGAAGTTTTTGTCGATGCTGCAAACCCAGAATCTCAGCTGTGATGATTTGCCGATTTTGTATTTCTTGTTGGTTACGAGATAGTTGTCTGGAGTGAGAGCACCTGATAAGTTTGTGTAGGAGTATGACAAAGCTCCGCCTTGAGAGCCGTTATGTCCGGAGGCTTCTGTTTCGTCGGCGAATATATCCTTGAAGTTACTCCATGTGAATTTGTCGCCGTCGGCATCTATTGTGACCCAGCCGTTCAAGGTGCCGTCTTCGAAGTCATAGAAGAACTCGTCGCCTTTGCCGCTTGCAGCACCGCTTTGCCACATCGCATAGCCTGTCGGTGATACGTATAACTCGTTGACAGAAGAGAGTCGCTCCGTCAGTTCACATTCAAATGAGATCTCTTCCCAGATAGATGCTTTTACTTTTTTGTGTGATGACTCGAAACCTTCCATCTCTACTGTGAATTCATATTCGCCTTTGCGGAAGTTCTCTATCACGCAAGTGCCTGTCTCGTCCAAATTGGTTGTGTAACTGTGTTTTGGCTCTACTAAGTTCTTGAAAGTGACGAGAGCTCCTGTGACAGGGTCTTTTGAATTTGTGGTGGCCTTGACTGTGACTTTCGTCTTCATGTCTTTGGCAATAACATTAGACCATATAATCTCAGATTCTGGAGTTTCTGATGAGAATACGATGTCGTCGATAGCTGCAGAGCCACCGTTGCCGTAACCGAATTGGTGTATGAATGCTACATATAAATTATGACCTGCATATTCATCTAATTCGACATGAGCTGTTGTCCATGATGTTGTTTCTGATTGTTCTGCTGTTGCCCAAACATTTGTCCAAGGTCCTGTCGCTGATTCTGATACTGCCACTATCAATTGTGAGTAATAACCTTGTGCAGATGGAGTCTTGTATTCGAAATCCAAGACGGTTTTAGGGTCTATTCTCATTTGATGTGTGACGAGGTAGAATCTGTTGATATTTGCATAATGTAATGCGGCGCTATGTGCGAAATATTTGCTTCCGTTTGAGGAATATTTATTGCCGAAAAAGTCTGTACATACAGTATCGACAACCCAATTCTGGTCGTCCTCAGGGTCAAAGCCGATGTCGCTGATGTCTTCGTTATATACAGTCCAGCCTGCTGGCATTGAGCCGCTTTCGAAGTCTTCACTGAATGTTACCTTAGAACCGCGATTGCCTTCGTAGATAGTTGAGACGCCCCATTGGAAAGCACCGATTTTTTCTGATGCCCATGTCTCGTCGGTATATGTCTTTTCTTTAGTGTCTTCAACAACGAGTGCTTCTTCTCCGTAGAGATTTCTCTTATAGACGTTGTATCTTGAAGCGAAAGCACGGTCTGCACCTTGTCTCTTTGGAGCTACGATGCTGTCTTTGGAACAGAATGTGATGTCGTCTATGAAATAGGCATCCAAGCCGAGATTTGATAAGGAATCTTTTGCATATTCCCACTTATAGACGTGTTTGCCGGCTTTGATGTTGAATTGCTTTAATTCCCAGTCTTTAACGCCTGATATTGAACTTGCTAATTCTCCGTCGATGTAGAAGTTTCCATTGTCGAATTCTAATTCTGAAGAGACTTTATGATAGAAACTTAACCAACCGTCGGCGGTGTTATTTACTGTTATCTCTATTGAAGAAGAGCCTTTACTGACGCCTCCGCAGGTAGATTTCATGGCATATTCGCCTTTGTAGGCGTCTTCGGTAATGTCCCATGGATATACCGAATCGTTGCTCCAGTCTCTTGCTGTCAATGAACCTAATTCGAAATCTTCAAAGTTTGTCGCCAATGCTTCAATATCCCATGAAACTGTTACTGCTTTTTCTGATTCTTCAGCCTTGACCCATCTGACCGGATAATAGAATTCTAATAAGTAGAATGAGATGGCGTTGGTCTTGCCGTAAGTGATAACGACTTCTTTCTCTGAGGTTTGATAGCCGTCTTTTTCTGCTTTGGCAATATACGAGCCTGTGTTGACTTTGCATCTGTATTGGTTTGCTTCCGATAAAGTATAAGTCTTGTCGTTGCCGACTTCATCTTTGCCTGTCAAGGTGATGACAGTTCCTGTTATCGGTGTGGTGCCGTCTTGTTCAAATACGCTCGCTGTGACATCAGCTTCTGCGCATACGTTGAATTTCGCTGATGGACTGAAGAGTGACTCGCCGAATTCATAAACTGCTGTGACATTTACAGTGTGGCCTCCTTCTTTGTATTCAAGATCTTTGAGCGTGTATGATGTCGCTGTGACGACTTCTTCGTTGACTTTTCTTTCATTCAAATAAATGTTGTAGCCAAGTGTATTGCTTTCTACGGCTTTCCATGATAATGTGATCTCTTCGCCGACATATATGTTCGCAGGATTTAGGACTATGTCAGATGGTATTTCCGAGCGCGTTGTGAATTTACGGATTTGGCTTTCGGTTACGCCTGTGGAGTTGCGCGATTTGACTTGCCAATAATACGTTGTCGCAAGTTCGACTTCTTCTAAGATGTAACCCATATCTGGATCGTTTGTCCAGTCGATGATGACATCTGTTGGAGGATTTGTCGTACCTATAAGAAGTTGATATTCTGTTGTGTATTTGCCGAGCTCCCATTGGAATAAGATAGGCGCCATTTGGTTGTCATCGTCGGCGTATGGTACTAATAATGTCGCTGGTTCTGGCAGTGGAGAGAAATCGGTGTCTACTGTTAAAGTGAATTCTTCTGTTGCTGAAGCGATGATATAATATTCACCGGCTGATAATGTGCATTCTAACTCACTGAGTCCTGCAACCTTGCCGAAATAATTGTTTTCCATAGGACCTTCAGCATTGCCGAAATCGGCGGCGTATAAAGCGACTTTACCGTTCGTGCCTTCCACTGAAGCAGTCAAAACGGTGTTGTCATCTGCTATTATGATTTTATAAACTACGTCTTTACCTGTTTCTGCTATGCCCGGCAATGTGTAGTTGCTGTAGATTTCATCGAAATTTGGTGTTACCGTGAATGGAAATTCCTCGATTGTCGCTGATAGTTCATAAACGTCGTTGTCCTTAGGATCGTAAGACAAAGCGAGTAATTGAACCTGAACTTCATTGTCGTTGTATGAAATCGTGACGACATCACTAACAGCGCCAACACCATCGCCTGTAGTTACATCAATGTTAATGGATTCGCCTTTTGCCAATGTGAGCGGAGTATCAACTTCTGAAAGTTCAAAGTATGAATTTGTGTTTGTGACAGAATTGATTGTCACGTTTTCTAAAGCTGAAATAGTGATGCTTTTCGCTGGATTCCATGCGTTGTTGGCACGATGATCTAAATTGAGAATCAAAGGTGTTACTGCGAGCACAGGAAGTTCGTCACCGAGAATCATGTCAAACTTGACTTGAGGACAGATGTTGTATCCTTTTCTTCCCGGATCAAATGCGTCATCTGAATCTGAAACCGCATTTTCTGCCGTTAAATTATTAGAGCCGCTATAAGCGCTTATAGTCCTGATTATGCCTTCTTCTACTGTGCATATCGCATAGTGATAAAAGAGGACATCTTCGTCATGATAGAATCCGGTGTTGTCGTCGAAAGTTACCAAGAGGTTGCCTCCGGTGTATTTGAATGGAGTGTTGAGAGCCATCTTGACCCAGCCTCCAGCCTGATTTGGGAAATCGACATCGCCTTCAAATACCAAGTCGTCTTCCGTAACAGTGACGTAATCTGTCTTGTCGTCGAAGCTTTCTTTGTTGGTATTTTGCATGTAGATGGCAATGTTACGAGTAAATGTTGGGCTGTCTTCGTTTATCCTCAAAGAGAATGAGGTGATGAGACCATTTTCTTGATTGATTTCGTCTGATGTGTAAATCATTTGTGAAAATGAATAGTCAGACCAGAAGTTGGCAGGACTTTCTGCATAAGTATAGTCGTCTCCGTAGCCAATCTTTACTTCGATATTTTGTGCATTTGGTGAGAATGATCCGAATAAGCACAATATCGTGATTAGTAATAATTTTCTCATGATAATAATGTTTGGTTAATTATAAATTTATAGATTTCTTTTTGAAGAAAAAGATTGGCAAATGTAATAAAAAATCAGCAACTCAAAAGATTAGATATGTTTTTTTTTGAGTTGCAGAGATGTTGAGAAACTTAGTATCCTGGAAATAGTCTTAGATTTTCATACTTTCAATTTCTCAGATTTGAAAAGGCCCCTTGTTCCCTAAACTAAAACTCTTTCCTTCTTAGTTCGAAGTTTGTGCCTAAATAATGACTTCGTACAACTTCGTCGTTGGCGAGTTCTTCCGGTGTTCCGGCTTTAAGTACTTGACCTTCAAAGACGAGATAAGCTCTGTCGGTGATTGATAGAGTCTCGTTGGCGTTATGGTCGGTGATGAGCACGCCGATATTTTTGTTTTTCAATTTAGCTACGATGCGTTGTATGTCTTCCACTGCGATAGGATCAACGCCGGCGAAAGGTTCGTCCAAGAGTATGAATTTCGGGTCGACGGCGAGAGCGCGTGCTATCTCTGTTCTGCGTCGTTCGCCACCTGAGAGTTGTATGCCTTTGCTTTTCCTGATGTGCTGCAAGCTAAATTCATTGAGCAAAGACTCTAACTTCTCTCTTTGCTGCTCTTTCGTCATGTCTTTCTTGAACTGCATTACGGAGGCGATATTGTCTTCCACGCTGAGCTGACGAAACACTGAGGCTTCCTGAGCGAGATAACCTATGCCGAGCTGAGCTCTCTTATACATAGGGAATTGCGTGATGTCTTGCTCATCTAAATAAACATGACCCGAGAAAGGCTTTATCAGACCGACGATCATATAAAAAGTCGTGGTCTTGCCAGCTCCGTTAGGTCCTAACAAACCAACGATCTCACCTTGTTTAACTTCAACACTCACACCCTTCACCACAGTGCGGTTGTTATATTTCTTTATTAAGTTGTCAGTTCTAAGTATCATGTTTTTTTATGTCTAAAGTCTAAAGTCTAAAGTCTAAAGTCTACGGTCTACAGTCCTATGTCAATGAGTGGAGACGTGACACATTACACCAATGAAAATAAACACGATGTAATATGCTCGTCTTAATAAGTTATTCTTTATTATTCAAAGTTCAAAGTTCAATGTCAAATAATTCCTTCATTAATAATGTCATGTATATGAATCATTCCGACGTATTTTCCATTATCCATGACGGGCAGTTGTGTTATAGATTTTGTCTGCATAAGTTCTAAGGCGTTGACGACCAAGTCGTTTTTGTCAATAGTCTTAGGGTTGCACGTCATGATGTCTTTTGCTTTTATCTTTTCAATGTTAGGGTGTTTCATGAGCATTCTTCTGAGGTCGCCGTCGGTGATGATTCCGATGAGTTCGTCTTCATTCATCACTGCTGTTGCGCCGAGTATTTTCTCTGTTATCTCGATGATTACCTTTGTCATAATGTCGTTTTCGTTTACCATAGGTTTGGCGTTTTTCACGCATACGTCGCCGACTCTGAGGTAGAGTCGTTTTCCGAGAGCGCCGCCCGGGTGGAACTTGGCGAAGTCTTCCGAGCTGAATCCGCGGCATTTCAGCAGTGCCATGGCGAGAGCGTCGCCCATGACGAGTTGCGCCGTGGTGCTGGCAGTAGGGGCGAGGTTGTTAGGACAAGCCTCATGAGGGACGGTGGTGTCGAGGACATAGTCGGCTTGAGCTGCAAGAAAAGAATTGGTGTTGCCTACGATGGCGACGAGCTTATTCTTCCTTATTTTTATTAAAGGTGTAAGGACTTTTATCTCCGGAGTCTCGCCACTTTTTGATATGATGATGACAACATCTTCGTCTCTTATGATGCCCAAATCACCGTGGATAGCATCGGCCGCGTGCATAAATACGGCAGTCGTGCCTGTGGAATTTAAGGTCGCAACTATTTTTTGTGCGATATTTGCACTCTTTCCAATACCCGAAACAATCACATTACCCTTGGATTTTAATATTAATTCCACAACTTCAGTGAAATTATCAGTCAAAAGTTTCTTTAATCCTAATATTGAATTTGCTTCTGTATCAATAACTTGAATCGCGATGTCCTTAATACTTTCCATAATTAAAAAAAATATTATTTTTTCTTGCTTTATTAAAACTAAAAATTATAACTTTGTCAAAGAGACGAATTAAAAATTTTTACTTTAAACAATACTTTGCAAATATAAATAAATTTCATTGAAAAGGATATGGCAAAAATTGATGAAAATAGTTTGCACGATTTATTAAAGAACGTTTTTGGTTTTGAACAATTCAAAGGTAATCAAAAGGAAATAATAAAAAGTATATTGTCGGGTAACAATACTTTTGTGCTTATGCCTACAGGCGGTGGCAAGTCGGTGTGTTATCAGCTGCCTGCATTGATAAGCGAAGGAACTACAATCGTTGTCTCGCCATTGATTGCTTTGATGAAGAATCAGGTTGATATGATTCGTAATTTCGGAGCGGATTCTGGCATAGCTCACGTCATGAATTCCTCTTTATCCAAAGCTGAACTGAATCAGGTGAAGGAAGACCTTTCGAGTGGCAAGACGAAGTTATTGTATGTGGCTCCTGAGTCTCTCACCAAGGAGGAGACAGTCGAGTTCTTGCGCGGCTTGAAAATATCCTTCTTCGCCATTGACGAGGCTCACTGTATCTCGGAATGGGGACACGATTTCCGCCCGGAGTATAGACGTCTCCGCCCGATTATCAACGCCATAGGTCCGAAATTACCTGTCATAGCTCTTACCGCCACCGCAACGGTGAAGGTGCAGAAAGATATAATGAAAAACCTCGAGATATTAGATGCTAAAGTCTTTAAATCGTCATTCGACAGATCGAACCTTTATTACGAGGTGAGACCTAAGACTAAAGATGTCGTCAAGGAAATCATAAAATATATTAAGAGTAATCCGGGTAAGTCGGGCATCGTTTATTGCTTGAGCCGTAAGAAAGTGGAAGAACTCGCTGAGGTTCTCGTCGCTAACGGAATACGAGCTCTCCCTTATCACGCTGGCCTCGACACACAGACCCGCCGTGAAAATCAGGATAGATTCTTGATGGAAGAAGTCGATATCATCGTCGCTACTATCGCTTTCGGCATGGGAATCGATAAGCCAGACATCCGTTTCGTCATTCACCACGACATTCCGAAGAGCTTGGAAGGCTATTACCAAGAGACAGGTCGTGCCGGTCGTGACGGAGGTGAAGGTAAATGTATCGCATTCTACGATTACGAAGATATTCATAAGTTAGAGAAATTTAATAAAGGTAAAGACGTAGCAGAACAAGAGATAGCTCGCGAACTTCTCAATGAGACAGTGACTTACGCCGAGTCGTCGGTATGCCGTCATAAACTTTTGCTCCATTATTTCGGTGAAGCATACGAGAAAGAAAACTGTGGCGCTTGCGACAACTGCATCAATCCTAAGGTTAAATTCGATGGTAAGGAAGATATAAAACTCGCCATTGACGCAATCATCGCAACAAAGCAACTTTTCAAGACGAAACATATCTCGGAACTCCTCGCAGGTAAAGCTACGGGCGACATCAAGACGGCAAAACACGATACTAACGAATTCTTTGGCGCCGGCGACGATAACGATGAAAAATATTGGACTTCAATCATTCGACAAGCTATAGTCAATAACCTCCTTACAAAAGATATTGAAGAATATGGCGTGCTGAAAGTCACTAAAGAAGGTAAGGAGTTCGTGAAAAAACCTTATACCGTCATGGTGACCAAAGACCACGACTACGACAATCCTGAAGAAGATGACTTCGATGAGGAAAGAGTGTCGTTCGGTAAAGACAGCGGTACCGACAAGACTTTGTTCGCGATGTTGAAAGACTTGCGTAAGACCATGGCCAAGAAGATGAACCTTCCGCCTTTCGTGATTTTCCAGGATCCTTCGCTCGAAGATATGACGATTCAATATCCTATCACGATGGACGAACTTACTCAAATCGTCGGAGTAGGTCAGGGCAAAGCTCAGAAATTTGGTCAGCCTTTCTTGGATCTTATCAAGGAATATGTCGAAGAAAATGAAATCACTCGTCCTAACGACATGGTGATTAAGTCGTCGGTCAATAGGTCGGTATTGAAAATCAGTATTATTCAGAATATCGACAGAAAGATTCCTTTGGAAGACATCGCTCATTCAAAGAATATGGGCTTCGACGAGCTTCTCACTGAGATTGAAAGTATTGTGGCAAGCGGAACACGTCTTGACATAAATTATTATATCGAAGAAAATATCGACGAATATAATCAGGAAGATATTTTGGAATATTTCCGCGAAGCCGACTCCGACACTATTGAAGATGCGATGGAAGCTCTCGGCGAAAACGATTATTCCGAAGAGGAAGTGCGTCTGATGCGAATTAAATTCTTCTCTGAAGTTGGAAACTAAAAGTTTGAAAATATTGGCACTCTCGGTGTTGTTGCTTCTTATGTCGTGTGATGACAAACAGGCTAAGACAACAGCGCCGAGTGTTTTGTTGTCTGAGCCTCAGATGATTGAGATAATGACGGACGTACAGATTCTGGAAAACGCCATCAATTATCGAAAAGGTAAGGGTATTAGTACAGATAATCTGAAAATCAAAGGTTTTGACACACTCTTCTCTCATCACGGCATCAATGATTCAATCTTTTTTGAGAATATGGATTATTATAACGACAATCCAGAGATGATGAAAAGAGTGATGGATTCGGTTGGAGTGAGATTTCAAGAAATGCAAAAAGGTTTAAAGTAGCCACTTTAAACCTTTTTCCTTTTATCCTTTGTATCTTCCTTAATCAACGAAATTCATTGTAACATTGATTTTGCAGTCGTTGCTTAAAGTGTTTTTCACAGGACATGTGCTGGCTGCTCTTTGCAGTAATGTCTTTTCTTTGTCGGAATATTGTTGGGTGAAGTTCACAGTGATATTGAATTCTCCTATTCTTCGAGGAGCGTCTGCCATCACTTTATCCACTTCGATGTTCATTCCTTCAAGATTGATACCTTTGCTTTCTGCGGTGTAAGCCATCATTGCCATCATGCAGGCGCCTAACGAGGCTGCTGTTAGATCTATAGGAGAGAAACCTTTGCCGTTACCATCTACGTTGATTTTTACACCTGATTGATTGTGAGTGAATTCACTGCACAAATTTCCTAAATACTTTCCTGAAATTGCTGTCATAGTTTTAAATTTAGTTGTTTTAGTTTGTTAGTTTAACGTATAAATTTCGATTTTGTTTTATTCTTTTCTCTTTTTTTTCTTCAAAGTCAGATAACCGATTCCTAAACTTGTCAACAGAATTGTTCCTGATCCTATCGGTGCGTGTTGGTTTTCTTCGGAAGCCACTCTTGGCAATGCCGGCAATTGTGGATTGGAAATCTCGAAACGTTGTTCTGAAATAGTTTTATCCGAATAGAAGAAAGCGTCATTGCTATTCTCGTACAAGCGATAATCACTTTGTGCGAAAAGTTGAGTACCGAAACATATTGTCACTGAGAATAAAAATATCAATATTATCTTTTTCATTATAAGCACCTTTTTAATTATTTAACAATAATCTTTTTTGTAAAGGATCCGTTTTCATCTGTCACATTGATGAGATAAACGCCTTTCTGCATTGATTCGGAAGAGAACTTGCAATTAGAATTTGCCTGTTGTCTTGTTATGACTCGTCCTGCGACATCATAAACATTAACGACTGCATCACCGCTTATATTGTCGATAATTATGTTATTTCCGTTGGTGTAAACTTCTATTTCTTTATCGTGAGGAATGACTTTAAGTGTGAAGTTACCTTCTGTAGCCACAAAGGTGTAATCTTCCTTTAAGACGTTCGTGACATTTCCGCTGGTGTTGTCTATCAGTAACAATTCCTTACAAGGGAAATCTTTTGCCGATATGCTCATGGTGTATTTTCCAAAGTTCTTGGCTTCGAATATGATAGGTATTTCTTCTACTTCTTTTTCCATAACTGCGATGGCGTAGCTTGCATTGTTGTCGTAGATATAAACCATAGGAATATTTTCATTTCTGTGGCTTATTTTGTCGAGGCTTATGCCTCCGCTGAAAGTGACGTAAGCGAAGTCTTCATATTTTTCATTTGATACTTTTATGCTTATCAATCCATTGTTTATTGATCTTTTTGCGGATCTTGTCGTCGTATTTTTCTTGATTTCTAATGCTCCGGCCTTTGTGGTTTTAACAAGTATTCCTTGAGCTGGAGAGATAGGATCTACATCGGTTTTTGTTGCCCAACCGCCGTTGTTTGTCAATACGTAATAACCGTCTGCTAAGTTTTCGTTGTAAATTTCTGAGCCTTCTCCCTTGTAGATGTTATGTGTGAAAGGATTCCCAATCAAGTTGAATCCGTTGAGAAATTCGCCGGATGCTGTCAGATTGTATGTGACATTGCTTGTGTTAGGATTGCCGGTTATTTCCAATGTGGTGGTGTTTTTGTTAGCGTAAATATAGCCTCTGCCAGGTTCTAATGTATTGAATCCGTTTGCTATATATTTGACGTTTTCCCATTCTTGATTCGGTTCGTCATATCTATATAGTTCATAATCATCACCGATTAATAAATCGTCAGTTGGAATCTCTCCGAAAGCAGAACTTATAGTGTACCATCCGCTTTCTAATTTGTTGTCGTCATCTGCTACGTATGCCGTTATTTCTTTTTTCATGATGACTTGCCCGTAACCTTCGTTATGGATAAGCTGTCCGCCATCTTCAATGATTATGCTTCCGTTTTCACATATCGAGAAGGAGTTTACATTTATAATATCTCCTGAAGATATCACGGCTGTCGCATTGATGAAGACATCTACATCTCCGCTTGGAACTTCCGTCATATTAGAATCTCCGGCCCAATTATCTATATCAGTCCAGCTACCTCCATTGCCATTTCCGTCGCCGATAAATATGGGAAGTGTTGAAATATATTCTTTATAGGGACTCCAATCTGTACGGGTTGTATCTGTATACTCGCCATACATGTTGACAGGTACGAATATATCAAGTGGACTTATTTTTTTGAATGCATCTTCTCCTAATGTAGGTACGGTAGTAATGCTTGTCATTGTTATTTTCCCTGAAGTGGTGCAACCGGAAAAACACTCTTTTCCGATAGATGTCACGTTGTTTGGAATAACAATATGTGATATTGAGCTGCTTGAAAACGCCTTATCCCCAATTGTTTGCAGTTGTCCTGGAATATTGGCAATTTTACACTTGTAAAAAGCTGAGTTGCCGATTGTTGTTATATTGTCAGGTAAAACAAAAACTGAAGATTGGCAATTGTAAAAAGCACGATTACCAATATTAGTAATGTTGTCAGATAAAACAAAATCTAACTTTGAACAGTTTTGAAAAGTGTATTCATTAATACTTGTAACGTTGTCAGGTAATATGACGGTGCCATTTAAGTTTTCACAATCTTTAAAGGCACTATTTCCGATTTCTGTTACTGAATTTGGAATAATCAAATTTCCATCAAAACCCTCACATCCTGAAAATGCAGATTCGCCGATTCTTGTCACTGTATTTGGAATTGTCAAATTTCCTACAAATCCTGAACAATTTTCAAAAGCAAAATTATCTATAATCGTTACACTTTCTCCTAAGGTTAAATATCCATCAAAACCATCACATCTTGAAAATGCAGATTCGCCGATTCTTGTCACTGTATTTGGAATTGTCAAATCTCCTGTAAAGTCTGAACAATTTTCAAAAGCATTATCTCCGATTTCTGTTACGCTATAATTTGTTCCTTCGTTCAGAACGGTGGCAGGAATATGTAATTCCCCACCGCCTTCGCAATATGTTATGGAAACACAAGGAGGTTCAAGCTGTATTACAGTACATTCAATAAAATATTCTTCATATTCAACTTCGAAAGATAAAGATTGTGCTTTTACGGGAATCCAAAATATAAAAGCTAAAAGGCATAATAAAATTCGATTTTTCATATTAAAAATGTCATAAATTGGGAGTGCAAAGATAATGATTTTTTTTGAGATAGATGCTTTTTTGAAGAGAAAAAACGATGAAAAGTTTGGATTTGGAAATTAAGCGGTCAACTTCAGCATTTTATGAAAAATCTGCGTTTAAGGTTCAAAATTCAAGATTCATCGTCCCGAATTTTTGACCATGTTTAAAATCATATCATTGAGGTTTTGTCTTTCATTAAGTTCTTCAAGGCTTTGATGCATTTTATAGCACCAGTGATGATGCGGGTTTGCCGGAATGTTGATTTGTTCTCTTTGCGTTTCATTCCATCTGAAGTCTCCGTCCATGGCAATATAATCTTGTATTGGAAGTATCGTCAGCATTGATGTAGATTCCAAATGTTGCTTGACGATTTCCTTGCACACCCAAGGTTCCGCGAAATAAGGTGCGCCTTCGTGATGACCTAACATCTCTCTGTAGAAACGATTCGTAATCTCGCCGTTTTCTTCCCACCAGCCTCTTATCGTCGAGGTGTCGTGAGTGGAGGTGGTGTCGACGCTGAGATACGGATTCTCTTTAGGGTTGACGAATGTTTCGCCGAATTTCTTTGGCATTCTTTGTACTTCGAGACTTAGAATGTTAAGTTGTCGCATTACTTCCGGGACGCAAGCCGGAACCATGCCGAGGTCTTCACCGCAGACTAACATGTCGCTCGCCTCGATGATTTTAGGTAACTTCTTCAGCGCTTCTGCTTTCCAAAGTTCTTCGTTTCTATGATAGAAATAATCGTCGTATATTTTGTTTAATGCTTCTTTCTGAGCGTCGTTCAATGTGTTATAAGCCTCAGTGAGATGCATGTTTATCCTCGGGTGGAATTTGTTGCTGTCGTGTTTATCTCGTAGGAATAAGTCGTTTAGAATCTGAGAATCTGAGAATCTGAGAATCTGAGAATCTGCGTCTTTATGACTCTGCGTCTCAATTCCTAATTCAAGAGGCAGGGCAGGGGAGAAGTGTCCCATTGTTCCTTGAGAAAATTCTATTGGTATCTCCCAGATGCGGAAGAAGTCGGAGGCCAAGCGGTCTTAGGAAGACAACCACTGGAT
>JAZOCI010000101.1:0-7856 GCA_045596465.1 Bacteroidales bacterium
GGTCCTGATGCTGTTGCTGTGATATAAGGTAAGTTGATTTCTGTCTCTGTTGATGATGACAATTCGATCTTAGCTTTTTCAGCAGCTTCTTTAAGACGTTGCAACGACATTGGGTCTTTTCTGAGGTCCATGTTTTCGTCACGCATGAATTCTTCTGCCAACCAGTTGATAATCTTACCGTCGAAGTCGTCGCCACCGAGGTGAGTGTCGCCGTTTGTTGATTTAACTTCGAAAACGCCGTCGCCGAGTTCGAGGATTGAGATATCGAAAGTACCGCCACCGAGGTCGAATACTGCTACCTTGACATCATTTTTCTTCTTGTCTAAGCCGTAAGCCAAAGCTGCTGCTGTTGGTTCGTTGATGATACGGCGTACTGTGAGACCTGCTATTTCGCCAGCTTCTTTAGTAGCCTGACGTTGAGCGTCGTTGAAATATGCTGGAACTGTGATGACAGCTTCTGTCACTGTCTGACCGAGATAATCTTCAGCTGTCTTCTTCATCTTTTGAAGCACCATTGCTGAGATTTCTTGTGGAGTATATAATTTTCCGTCTATGTCGATACGAGGAGTGTTGTTAGGTCCTTTTACCACTTGATAAGGAACGCGACCGATTTCGTTTACCATTTTGTCGTATGATTCACCCATGAAACGTTTGATAGAATAGATGGTTTTCAATGGGTTGGTGATAGCTTGACGTTTTGCAGGTTCGCCAACTTTACGTTCGCCGTTGTCGGTAAATGCTACCACTGATGGGGTTGTGCGGTGACCTTCGCTGTTAGGGATAACTACAGGTTCGTTACCTTCCATAACTGCTACGCATGAGTTTGTTGTACCTAAGTCAATACCAATAATTTTTGACATAATTTGTTTCTCCTATTTTAAGTTTAAATTTTTGTTCTTTTTTCTGACACCGCCTTTGTCAATCATTGTGCCAACAACTTTTATTTTGTCACAATTAATTCTCCATCAAAAAGAAAAAAAGTCACTAAATCAGTGACTTTCACATCATTAAAAAAATATTAACTTTTAAAATTACATCTGACATGGATATTTTTATCGTGACAAAACGACAGAGACAGTTTACAGTTAATTGTTCATTGTCCCAACAATTTCTCAAATCCCCATTGCGGGTATTCTCTCAATAAAGTATTTATAGAATGTTCATTGACTGCGAATTTCTTGGAGCAGACCGAGCGAGATGAGAATATTCCGACACCATTTTCTATATTTGTATATTCAGGAGTGTCCATTATCGCACTGCTTGAGTTTTGTATTAATATATAATTGTATAGCTCATCGCCGGTGGCTGTCACAACAATTTCAAAACAATCGACGAAACGTCGGGTATAAGTTTCTGTATTATTCACGATATTGGCATCAGCTTCAAGTTTAGAATAAAATGTCGTTGGAGTATAATTCACAAACATATTCAAAGTGCTGCTGTTATACATCGACTCGCCAGTTCCAGAACCGAAGAACCACCTCATCTTATGATATGTCGTGTCAGTAGAACCCGGATCAATCTGTTTATAATGGAAATATCCTACCACTTCGTAATATGCAGCCAACTGATTGAACTTACTCGAACGCCACTCGATTTTGTTGGTGACAGGCGACTCAAAACTGATGTTATAAGTAGGTTTCTTTATAGTTGAACCGCATATCGTCTTGACCTTAGAAGTGACCATTTCTCCATCTTTAAGAGTTATAATCAATTGATATTCTTCATTATCCAACAACTTAGCCGTCATATAATAAAGCACCTGATCTCTTCCGCTGTAGAATAATCCTTCAGGATCGTAAGGCTTATAAATCGAAGTGGTGTCTAAAGCGACTGCCTGTACGTGATTGGGATTTGAAGCAAATTTCCCTATCAGTTTCACATCTAACTTATAATCATAATTACTTGATGCATAATCTGGTGCCAACTCAATTGCATTACCTATAAACGACTTTGTAATCTTAAGATAATTAGTATCGGCATCGACATCAAGATAACCGTAAACCACAGTCACCTCCTCGCCGTCCGTAAAAATATCGACATTGTTATTACATGAGTTTAAGCCAATTACAGAAAGAATAGTAAATATAAATATCGCAAGTTTTCTCATAGCAAAAATAAGTTTTAAATATAGGCAAAGATACTATTTTTTTATATACTTTTGTCGTCTCAAAACAAAAGAAATGTATTTATCGCACAACGTATCTTTAGTAACGACTCACGTCCTTCAAAACATGAAGAACAGAGGCGAAAAAATTGCCATGCTAACCGCATACGATTATTCTATGGCAAAGATTTTAGACGAATCAAATATTGATATTATCTTGGTTGGCGACAGCGCCTCCAACGTGATGGCTGGTTATAAAACCACATTGCCTATCACTTTGAACGAGATGATTTATCACGCTTCTTCTGTATGTCGCGCCGTGAAACGTTCTTTCGTCGTCGTCGACCTTCCTTTCGGTACTTATCAAGGCAACTCTAAAGAAGCTCTTAACTCTGCCATTCGTATCATGAAAGAATCTGGAGCTAACGCCGTGAAGATGGAAGGCGGTCGCGAGATTTTAGAGTCGGTGGAACGTATCATCAGCGCTGGCATTCCTGTGATGGGACATCTCGGTCTCATGCCTCAAAGTATCAATAAGTTCGGTACTTATATCGTCCGCGCTAAAGAAGATGAAGAGGCACAAAGATTAAGAGAAGATGCTTTGTTGTTACAAGAAAAAGGCTGCTTCAGCATCGTACTCGAAAAGATTCCTTCAGCTCTCGCAACGGAAGTCACACAGTCGTTACGCATTCCTACGATAGGCATAGGCGCAGGTTCAGGAACCGACGGACAAGTTCTCGTTTTACACGATATGCTCGGCATCAGCAACGACTTCTCTCCTCGTTTCCTAAGAAGATATAACAACCTCTACGATGGAATAAAAAATTCCGTTCAGGCTTATATCAACGATGTGAAAGACATTAACTTCCCTAACGAAAACGAACAATATTATTAATGAGAAAGCCGATAGAAGAAAGAATATTGTTTGAAGATAATCATCTGCTGATTGTCAATAAGGAGCCTTCAGAAATAGTTCAAGGCGACAAAACCGGCGACGTTTGTCTTCTCGACGACGTGAAATCTTATATCAAAGAGACATATAACAAACCGGGTAATGTCTACGCTGGCTTGGTTCATCGCATCGACCGTCCTGTGAGCGGAGCTGTCATCTTTGCCAAGACAAGTAAGGCATTAAGCCGCATGACATTGAAGATCAAAGAACGTGAATTTAGCAAGACGTATCTCGCGATAGTAAAGAACAAACCGCCTAAAGATGCTGATGAGCTTTCTAATTATATGGTGAAAAACGAGGCTCAGAACAAGTCGTATATCGTGGGTTCAAACACTAAAGGTGCTAAGCTTGCACAGCTAAGATACAGATTGATCGGAGCTTCTGATAATTATTATCTTCTTGAAGTAGAACTTATTACAGGTCGTCATCATCAGATAAGAGCGCAACTTGCTCATATCGGTTGCCCGATAAAAGGCGACTTGAAATATGGTTTTCCTCGTTCCAATCCCGACGCTTCAATAAGCCTTCACGCTTATAAAATCAAATTTGAACATCCGACGACGAAAAATCTCATCGAGGTGACAGCACCTAAACCGGAAGATAACATCTGGAAAGCGTTTGGTTGATTGACAGTTAATAGTTAATAGTTAATAGTTAATAGTTATCAATTACTTGTTGACTTGTTGACTTTAAAAAATCGTGCAATATTTTCAATAATATTTCGTATTTTTGTAAGCTAATTAATTAAAATATGTACGCATTATTTAAGAAAGAGATAAGCAACTTTTTAAGTTCCTTGATAGGAATTATGGTGATTGTTATCTTCTTGTTAATCACAGGTTTGTTCTTATGGGTTTTTCAAAGTGATTTCAACATCATGACTTTCGGCTATGCCAATTTGGATAGTCTTTTCATTTTAGCTCCATGGGTGTTTTTATTCTTGGTTCCGGCAGTGACGATGAGAAGCTTCGCCGAAGAAAAAAGAACCGGTACCATAGAGATGCTTTTCACCAAACCATTGTCGGATTGGCAGATAGTTCTCGGTAAATATTTCGCAGGCGTAGTACTTGTAGTCTTAGCCTTGATCCCGACATTAATTTATTTCTTCTCCGTCTATCGTCTCAGCCAACCTGTCGGCAATGTCGATGTCGGTGGAATCTGGGGTTCCTACATCGGACTGTTTTTCCTGAGCGCAACATTCGTGTCAATAGGATTATTCTGTAGCTCAATAACTAATAATCAAATACTTGCATTCTTATTATCCGTTTTCTTATGCGGATTTTTATACATCGGCTTCGATATGATATACTCGATGGCATTATTCGGAAAAGTGGATTTATTCATACAACATCTCGGAATGTCATCGCACTACAGTTCTCTCAGCCGTGGCGTCGTTGACACTCGCGACATACTTTATTTCATCAGCGTGATAGTTTTATTCTTGTCATCGACGAAGTTAGTCTTGTCGAGTCGTAAATGGTAAAAGGAGGAAAGATGAAAAACGAACGTAAGAATTTAAAGAAAAATCAAATAGTATCATTTTGCATCACATTTGTAATCATTATCGTTGTTAACATTATCGCTTCTTTCGTTTATACGCGTTTTGATTTAACAAGCGAGAAACGATATACACTTTCAGATACTTCTAAAGAAATATTAAGAAATCTCGACGACTACGTTTATTTCAGAGTTTATTTGGAAGGAGAATTTCCAGCAGGTTTCAAGAAATTAAGAAAAGAGACGAAAGAGATGCTCGACGAGTTCAGAGCTTATAGCAAATTCGTTGATTATGAATTTATCAATCCTTCTGAAAGCAACGACGCTGCCGAGAGAAACGAGACTTATAAACTCTTATATCAAAGCGGACTTAATCCAACAGAGTTGGCTATGAAGACTAAAGCCGGCGCTCAGCAAATCATCATCTGGCCTTGTGCCTTAGTGAGTTACCAGGAAAAAGAGAAACCTTTGGATCTTCTCGACACAAGCATGGGCGAATCATCGAGTCAAGCCTTGAACAACTCAGCTCAAAATCTTGAATACAAATTTATCAGTGCGATAAAAGAACTTTCACAAGAAAAGAAACCAAGTATAGCTTTCATTGAAGGTCACGGCGAACTTGATGAAAATGAAGTATATGACATAACTAAAAGTCTTCAAAAAAAATACAACGTAAAACGCATAACACTCGATGAGCAAGTCACTGCCTTGAACAGCAGAACAGAGACTGCAGATAGCGGCATCGTCATAAACTCAAATTACGATGCTATTATCATTGCAAAACCGACGAAGCCTTTCTCTGAAAAAGACAAATTCATCATCGACCAATATATCATGCACGGCGGTAAAGTGTTATGGCTCATAGATCCAGTTTTTGCTACAATGGATAGCCTGCAAACTTCAGAATCAACCATCGGCACTTCCTTAGACATCAATCTTGATGATATGTTTTTCAAATACGGATTACGTCTCAACAAGAACCTTCTCCTCGACCTTAACAGCGCGAAAATCGCATTGAGGACAGGACAGATAGGCGGACAAGCGCAGATAGAATATTTCAACTGGTATTATTTTCCATTGCTCAACGCCGCTTCTAACAACAGTATCGTAAAGAATATCAATCCGTTAAAAGCAGATTTCATAAGTTCTATAGAACCTGTCATCTCTGATTCTGACGTACAGAAAACACCTTTGCTCAAGACTTCAAACTACACTAATATCGCGACAGCTCCTGCATATATCACGCTCGGAATGCTGCGTCAGGCTCCTAATCAACGCATGTTTTCACAGAAAAGTCAGAATGTGGCTTATCTCTTGAAAGGCGAGTTCGAGTCGCTTTACGCCAACAGAATGACGGCAGAGATTGTAGAATCGAAGGAAATGGGATTCAAGACAAGTAGTGAACCTACGGCGATGATAGTCGTTGCCGATGGCGATCTCATTCGTAATCAATTTCATATACCAAAAGGTTATCCATTGCCACTCGGCTTTGACCAATATACACAAATAACTTACGGCAATAAAGATTTCATCGAGAATGCTGTCAGTTATCTCGTTGATGGTGAAGGTCTTATAGAAGTAAGAAACCGTGAATTGAAGATAAGACTCCTCGATGCAAATAAAGTCAACAACAACACTCTCGTATGGCAAATCGTCAATGTCTTGTTGCCAAGCGTTGCGGTGATAATATTCGGTTTCGTTCTCGCAATAATTAGAAAAAGAAGATTTACAAAATAAATAAGTATATGAAAAAGAATCGTTTAGCTATAATCATAACATCAATTCTGATTGTCATCGCCGCTGTGCTTTTATGGAATAATCGTTATCTGACGACATTAAGAGGCGAGGCTTACGACTTCACAGTGCGCGATACAGCTTCGGTGACGCGACTTTTCTTCGCTGACAAAAGCGGCAACCAAGTGCTTCTCAGTAAAACCGACGAAGGCTGGAAAGTAAATGACAAATACGACGCTCAGCCTGTTATGGTCGACAACATGCTTTACACTCTCTACAAGATGAGAATCAAGATGCCTGTCTCTTTGGCTTCACACGACAATGTCATCACACGCATGGCTGGAACAAATACGAAAGTAGAAGTATATCAGATAGTTCCTCGTATCAACTTGTTCAACAAGATAAAACTTTTCCCTCACGAAAAATTGACAAAGGTCTTCTATATCGGCGACATCACGCAAGACAATAACGGAACATACGTTCTCAAAGAAGGTGCAGATAAAGCCTATATTGTTCACCTTCACGGATTTAGAGGATTTATCAGCTCACGTTTCAGTACAAACCAAGAAGATTGGCGCGACCATAAGATACTTTCACATAACATCAGCGACATCGCTTCTTTGAAATTGGAATTCAACAAAGATCCAGAAAACAGCTTCATTATCAACGAGAAAGGTCGTTATTCTTACGAAATGAAACGTCTCAGCGACAACAGCGATGTCAATATTGACACTATACGTGTCCTCAATCTACTCACCTCATTCGGCGACGTACGCTTTGAGGCTTTCCTTACCGACATCTCACAAGAGCGCCGCGATTCCATCATCAACTCACCTTATCTCGAAAGACTTACCATCACGACAAAAGACGGTAAAGAAGACGTCATCACGACTTATAACATGAGAATCAATGCTTCAGCATTTGGATTTACAGAAAACGACTGGGACGACGACCCTGACCATAAATACGCTTATATCAAGAATAACGACGAACTCGTCATGATACAAGATTTCGCCTTTGGCAAGTTGCTTAAGCCAGCAGAATATTACGAAAAAGGCTACGTCGCACCAAAGCGTACGATTTACATTGAAGAATTAGAAGAAATTCCAAGCAGCAGGCTTCCATTTTGAAGAATAAAGGAATAGAGGTTGTAAAGGTGTAAAGGGAGTAATGGGGTAAAGGGAGTAGAGTTATAAAGCACTTTAACCCTTTATACCCTTTCAAATTCTATTAAGATATTCCGAGTAATCCTCTGGTTTTGCCTTATATTCAGTGCCATAGAGTTGAGAGTTGATTAAGAAGTCGGCAGAAGCTCTGTTGCAGGCTGTCGGGACATCATATAAAACACTTAGTCTTAACAAAGCTTTCACATCCACATCGTGAGGCTGACTTGTCATCGGATCCCAGAAGAAGATGAGATAGTCGATTTTTCCCTCAGAAATAAGAGCGCCGAGCTGCTGGTCGCCACCCAAAGGACCGGATTTCAACCTATTAATATTAGGTAATACGGAAGATAGAATCTTACCTGTGGTTCCTGTAGCGTAAAATTCGTTGCCGATAAGTTTC
>JAZOCI010000102.1:0-40683 GCA_045596465.1 Bacteroidales bacterium
ATCTCCTCCACAGTAGATTTTGTATTTTCAAGAACGTTAATCGCGATGTAGCGAGCCGGATAAATATTGATGATGTCTTTGTTGAGTTCAATCTGTTTCTTGATAGGAACTATAGCCTCTTCGATGTCGCGACCGTAGTTGATATGAATATGTTTGCTGAGTTTTTTCTTCTCTTCATAAACATCGACGATAGTCTCTAAAACATCAGGGATTCCTATTCCTTTGACGGCTGTCGTAGGCACTATAGGGAAGCCCATCATCTTGCCAAGCGCCTGATAATCTAAGGCATCGCCTTTGGCAGTCATCTCGTCATACATATTAAGAGCCATAACGATACGCACGTTCATATCGACGAGCTGTGTCGTAAGGAAAAGATTACGTTCGAGATTAGAAGCATCGACTATGTTGAGTACCATATCTGGATTGTTCTTAGTGAGATAATCGCGGACGTAGCGTTCTTCGGGAGTAAACTCTGTTATGGAATAAGTGCCTGGTAAATCTACAAGATTGATTGTGTAGCCTTTATGATAGAATGTCCCTATTTTAAGGTCGACGGTGACACCGCCGTAGTTGCCTACTTTCTCATGAAGACCCGTAGCGTGGTTGAAGAAAGAAGTCTTGCCGGCATTAGGATTACCGACGAGAGCCACAGTGATGTTATTGGTTTTTTCTTTGATGACGTTAAAGATGACATCATCGGCTATGGTTCCGTTAAAGTCTTGTGTGTTAGTGTAATTTTCATCGACGGCGACGACTTCCACCTTATTGGCTTCGCTACGACGCAGCGAGATATGAGCCTGCATGATCTGATATTCGACAGGATCTAAAAGAGGGGCGTTCTTGATGACAGTGACAGTCTCGCCCTTCACAAAACCGAGCTCCATAAGTCGATGGCGCAGGCCACCGTGACCGTTCACCTTAACAATCACACACTTGGAACCTGTCGGCATCTCAGCTAAAGTCGTGATTATATCATTGTTGTTTTCCATTTAAAATACATTTCATCGCTTACAAAAATACCTATTCTAAAAATAAATTAACATCATTATTATTAGTGATAAAAAAAGAAAAACGATACCTATTAATAATGAACAATTAACAGTTAATAGTTAATAGTTAATAGTTAATGAATTAATAATAATTATCTTATTGACTTATTGACTCATTGACTTTAATCTCCTCATCATTTATAGTTAATAACTTTCTTTATATTTACCAAAATTATGTGATGTATGATATTAGTTTTAACAATAATTTTGCATCACGAAATGAATAACAATTTTTAATAATGACAAAGAATAATTTTACCTTCATGATGATGCTGTTTCTTGGCATCTTTCTTTTTTCTTCAAATTTTACATCTTTTGCGCAACAAGAAAGTGAGGCTAACATCTATGGTCACGTCCTCGATGCCTCTAATCACGAGCACATGCCTTTCGTCAACGTCTCACTCAAAGGTACGACATTCGGAACTTCAACAAATGAGAATGGTCATTACATCTTGGAACATCTTCCGGTGGGGAAACATATTGTAGTTGTTTCTTTTGTGGGATATAAAACTATCGAAAGAGAAGTGATTCTCAAAGCAAACAACTCGATAGAGATGAATTTTAATCTTGAAGAAAACACTATTCTGATGAAAGATGTAGTCGTTTCTGCAAACCGTTATGAAGTGGATAGAAAAGAAGCCGCTACCATCGTCAACGTCTTGACACCTAAGGTTTTTACTGCTACTAATTCTGTCAATCTCGCTGAAGGTCTCAATTATCAACCTGGCTTACGTGTCGAGAACACATGTCAGAACTGCGGTGTCAATGCTGTACGTATCAATGGCTTAGAAGGTAAATATTCTCAGATACTCATCGACAGTCGTCCAGTCTTCAGCTCTTTGGCTGGCGTTTATGGCTTGGAGCAGATTCCAGTTTCAATGATTGATAGGGTTGAAGTCATAAGAGGCGGTGGCTCAGCCATATTCGGATCAAGTGCCATCGGCGGCGTTGTTAATATCATCACTCGTGAGCCTATACGTAATTCCTTAGACATCAGCAATACCACACAGCTCATCGGAGGTAAGTCGTGGGACAATGTCACTTCCATGAATGCAGCTCTCGTAAGTTCTAACCGTAAAGTCGGAGCTACTATCTTCGGAATGAGTCGCGACAGACAAGGTTACGACAACGACGGCGACGGATACACAGAGCTTGGAATGCTTAAAGGCACCTCGCTTGGAATGCGCGCATATTACAGATTTTCCAACCAAGCAAAACTCACGGCAGAATATCACGCCATGCACGAATTTCGCAGAGGCGGCGACAGCATTCACATGATGCCACACCAAACGACAGTGGCGGAACAAGCCGAACATTATATTCACGGCGGAGGCTTGACATACGACTATATAGCCAAAAACCTCAAGACCCGTTTCTCAATTTATACTTCATTACAGAAAGTAGATCGCAATACATACTACGGAACTCAATACGACATCAACGCTTACGGCACTTCCAACGACTTCAGCTGGGTGACGGGAGGTCAGTTTAATCAGTCGTTCGACAGACTTATTTTCATGCCGTCGGAGTTCGTGGCTGGAATTGAATATTCTGTAAATAATCTTGAAGACATACAACTCGCGTATGACAGGACATTGCTGCAAAACATCAATATCGCGAGTGTCTTTGCTCAAAATGAATGGAAAAATTCTAAGATGGGATTTTTGATAGGCGCGAGAGTCGATAAACATAATCTCATTGATAATGTAGTCGTCAGCCCGCGTGCCAACTTCCGTTACGTCTTCATGGAAAATCTGACAGCACGTCTCAGCTATTCATCGGGTTATCGCGCTCCTCAGGCTTTCGATGAAGACTTACATATCATGGCAGTGGGTGGCGAAGTCGCTATCATCGAGCTCAGTCCCGATTTGAAGCCTGAATATTCCAACAGTTTCAGCGGCTCCTTGAATTGGTCATCGAACATAAGAGGCGGCGAGTTCAGCATCTTGGCTGAAGGTTTTTATACCACATTAAACGACGTCTTCATCTTGAAAGAAAACGGCACCGACGCACAAGGTAACATCTTGATGGAACGTACCAACGGCTCAGGAGCTTACGTGGCTGGCGTGAACGTAGAAGCTACTTATACTCCTATCCGCGACCTTAACATGCAAATCGGCTATACTTTCCAAAAAAGTCGCTACAAAGAACCTGAGGTGTGGTCGGAAAATCCTAATATAGAACCACAGAAACGTATGTTCAGAACACCAGACCATTATGGATTTATGACAGTGGATTACACTATGTTCGATGCTTTGAATATCGCATTATCAGGAACTTACACAGGAAGTATGCTCGTACAGCATTTCGCTGGATACATTGCAGAAGACGTGGAAGTGACGACACCTAATTTCTTTGACATGGGAATTAAAATCGCTTATGATTATAAGTTATCAAATAACAACGTGATACAATTCAACGGCGGTGTTAAAAATATCTTCAACTCATATCAAAATGATTTTGACCAAGGTGCAGATCGCGACGCTGGCTATATCTACGGACCTGCACTGCCAAGAACTTTCTTCTTAGGCTTGAAGTTAGGAATTTAAAAAAATCTGAGAATTTTAGAATCTGAGAATCTGAGAAAATTTTCAGGTTTTCAGATTTGATTACGGTTGTTTTATTAAAAAAATAATTATAACTTTGAGGTCTCGAATTTTAATTTTTTAATATATAATTTTATGAAAACAATCGTACGTTTTGTGCTTTTTACAGCGTTATTAGTTTGCAGTCTCGGCATGAGAGCTCAAAAATCGGCTCCTGACGTAAGAGTTGACAGAGGAGAAAATTATGAACTTATAAAAATCCTTGATGGTTATTATTGGCCATACGACATCTCTAACAACAAAGAACACGTTATCATTCAAAGCCTTAGCGCAGAAAACGGCTATTATTGGTCAGAAGCTACTGGCTCTGTCTCAATAAGCGGTTCCGTTTATGCAGTTTCTGAAAATGGTTCTGTAGCAGGCTTTTACTCCAACAGTAACAGTTCGAAAAAAAACGTAGCCGGATTATGGTCTCCTGAAACTCAATCATGGGAATTTTTGGGAATGAATCCCGACGTACCTGAGTTTTCAACAGATAAAGATTTCCTCGAATACAATGGAGCTTTGTCAATGACAGACGACGGCAGTAAAGTCGGCATTATACAGTATTTTGGCTGGAACGAAATTGAGACTTACATTTGGACAAAAGAAGGCGGTTACGAAAAACTTGACAATGGAGTTTCCCCTCAAACAAAACCTTATGCAATCAGTGACGATGGAAGAGTTATCGCCGGTTATGCAGCTCACGAAAACACCAATGAACGTATTCCGTGCTATTGGATTGATGGCAAAATCAACAGAATACCTCATATCTCTGGTGAGGCTTCAAATGTCTCTCATAACGGCAATTATATCTGCGGTCAATTGTATAACGGTCACGCTTTCATCTTTGACATAAAAAACCAAAAATTAGTAGAGGCAACAGACTCTCTTAATCCTAATAATCAGTTATTTGCAAATTGCGTATCGAACAACGGCACAATATTCGGCTATTCAGGCAGTGGTACAAATTCACCAAAAAGCGCCTTCGTATACGTTGGCGGCGAATTGATGACTTTTAACTCTTATTTGGAACTGAACGGAGTGTTAGATGCTTCAGGATGGAATATCTACAATATCAATAATATCACAGAAGATGACAAGACATTTATCGGTGTAGGTAATATTGACGGGAAAGAATGCTCTTTCGTTTTGACTATCAACAACATCTGTGATGCTCCAAGAAATCTGACTTATGCCATCAGTGAAGAGAATCACAACGACTTGATTCTTAGCTGGGACGCTCCAGAAAATGCTGAAAACGTAACTTATAACATCTACACAAACTATTCAGAAACAGCTGTAGAAAGCGACATCACAGAAACGACATTCACTTTATCCGATTTGGAACCAGGCGAATATCAATACATGGTGAGAGCCAACTATAACAATGAATGTCTTTCAGAAATCTCCAACGTCGTATATCCTACAATCTATCCTTGCGCCGAAAACGACAAATGCGAACTCGAAATCATAAAATATGACAATTACGGCGATGGCTGGTCAAATGCATCTATCAGCATCGTTGGAAGTAACAGCGAAATAGTTTATACCGCAAAATTATCTGAAGGCGGCGGAATATTTGAAAGCACAAATCCAGACTACTTGAATGGCGATACTACAGTGCTTTACTTATGTCCTGATACTTACCAATTTACATGGAATCCAGGCAACTGGGACGAAGAATGTGCTTTCGTTATAGTCTTCCAAGGCGAAGAATTATACAGAAAAAATTACGAAGAAATAGATGAAAATTTCAAAGAAAACCCGATGTTCTTCGAATACGAATTGAATTGTGAAAAAGAAGACGACTTCGTATGTGGCGCTCCAAGCAATTTGACTTACGTAATTAACGAAGACAGCAGCTCTGTGACTCTCAGTTGGATAGCTCCCGAAAACCCTATTGATGTGACTTACGAAATTTATTACAACGATACTGTTGTCGAACCTACATATTCCGAAATAATAGATACTTCTTTCACCATCAATAACTTAGAACCTGGCAATCATTCATTCTTAGTAAAAGCCAACTGGAGAGGCGAATGTTTATCAGATCCTTCTAACACAGTAAATATAACAATTCCTACTGTAACAGAAGACGATGAAGATAATAATGAAGATGATGGAAACGACGATGGTAATGACGATGAAGAAATAACTGAAGGAAGTGAAATTATAAAAATCACTGACGATCATCATTGTCCGTATGATATTTCCAACAATAAGAAACACGTTGTCATTCAGGCTTATGCAGAATATTCAAGTTATTATTGGTCGGAAGAAACCGGAGTTATACCATTTGATGGCTACGGTTTTGCTGTAAGCGACGAAGGCGTTGTTGCAGGTTATTATACCAACGAAGAAGGCTATAACGTTGCAGGACTATGGTATCCCGAGACACAGCAATGGGAGTTTTTAGGTATGAACTCTAATGTACCGGAGTTTATTCCTGATAATTTAGAATATAACCAAGCATGGGCGATGTCAAATGATGGCAAGACAATAGGTGTCATGCAATTTGATGAGTTCTGGAACACAGAGACTTATGTTTGGTCAGAGAGAAAAGGCTATGTAAAACTTGCCAATGGAGGTTCTAATGTGACACGTCCGAACGGTATGAACAACGACGGTAGCGTTGTAGTCGGAATTTTCACCGACGAAATTGGATATAGAGCACCTTGTTATTGGGTTGATGGCGAAATATATCAAATATCAAGCTATGCCGGCGAAGCAATGAACGTATCTCCAAATGGAAGATTTGTGTGCGGCTCCTTGAAAGACAGTAAAAGCAGTGCTTTTGTCTATGATATAACAAACGAAGAATTGATAATGATTGAGAATACCTTGACAGATTTCCCAGGTTCTATGACAGCTATGTGTGTCACCGACAATGGAGATGCTTTCGGTTATATCAACACCGGTCATCCAGCCGACTATAACTTAAGAAGAGGCTTCGCATACACTGAAGGTGAACTGATGTTATTTGAAGAATATCTGATAATAAACGGTGTGCAAGAAGCCGAGAGTTGGAAAGTCTATAGCGTGAACAGCGTTACTCCTGATGGCAAAACATTCTTAGGAGCAGCTGAGATGAAAGATAAAAATCACACCTTCGTCCTAACTGTAAATGATGAAAAATGTGGAGCTCCGACCAACTTGAGATATACCACCAACGACAACGACCACAGCACCATAACACTCAGATGGAACGCTCCTGAAAATCCTGTTAATGTGACTTACGAAATATACGACAGCTATACTTCCATCGACCCTCTCTTCTATGGACTGACAGAAGATAGCATCATCATCGACAATTTAGCACCAGGACACTACAGATTTTTGGTGAAAGCCAACTGGGGCGGTGAATGTCTCTCATACCCGACCAATGCCGTTGATGTCACAATCTTCCCTTGTAACAATAAAGAAATGTGCGAGCTTACTTTCAATATGCTTGATGGCTACGGTGATGGTTGGAATGGAGCTTTCGTCGAAATAAGAAGTTCTAACAGCGATTTCTCCTACAAAGTAGGATTGGAAAAAGAAGGTCTCGATACTGTCACAAAAACACTCTCATTATGCCCGGATAATTACATATTTGTATGGAACAGAGGTGACTTCGATGAAGAGCTGAGTTTCACTATAGTATTCAATGAAGAAGAAATCTACAGACTTGATGCAGGTGATATTGATGCCTTGTTCGAGACAGTGTTCTTAGAATATGAGATAGACTGCGGGAATAATAACGACGATAATAATAATGATGATAACATTGATGACACTGAAAGTCTCGAAGATGTCGAATTAGATAATACTATCATCATTTGTCCAAATCCTGTAGGAAATGAATTGTTCCTCGCCACAGAACTTCGTGTAGAAGAAGTTTCGATTTACGACATTTACGGACGTCAGACAAAAGTCTACGGTCTACAGTCTACAGACTTTGTCCACAGCCTTGATGTCGCTGATTTACATAGTGGCGTTTACTTCGTGAAGATAAAAACCAACGATGGAAATATCGTGAAGAGATTTGTTAAAAAATGAGGAATTAGGAGTTAGGAATTAGGAATGATTGTAGAGACATTCCAATTACACCGATGAAAAATAAAAGCGTCTTATCAATTAGAAGTTAGGAGTTGAAATCAATTCCACATTCCTAACTCCTAATTCCTAATTAAAATTTTCCTCGCCTCTTCATAGCCTTCTTCATAAAGAGCTAACAGTTTGTTGACGTCGCGCTCCATTCTATCTACTTCGATAGGTTTCTGAGGACGAATGACGATAATCTCGCCTCGTTCTTCCATCGCTTCTATCATGGAAATCTGCTTGTTATACATCTTGTTACGATTTCTGATAGCTTCCTGCATAGCCGGATATTCTTTGTAAAACAACGAGACATATTTCATGTCTTTCTCTGTTTTTCTGTAACCTTTGTTGCGAGTGAGTACCACGACATTATTGTCGTAGCCTAATTTCCTCGCCCTCATAATCGGAATAGAATCTGCGATGCCACCATCTAACATAGGCTCGCCATCGACGTAGGCAATCGGACAGACGAAAGGCAAACTGCTCGAAGCCTTCACAATATCAATGACTCTCTCCGGATTTTTCTTCTCTTCATAATAACATGCCTTTCCTGTCTTGCAACTCGTGGTCACCATCTCAAAACGCTGCTCTGTCTTAGCCAACATCTCATAATCGTAAGGTATTATCTCATTAGGAAATTTATGAAACAACAAATCGAAATCCATGATATTACCTTTTTTCAAGAGATGTCTTATCCCTATGTAATGATATTTGTCGAGAAGGTCGATGTTGCTGAACTTAGCTCTGCCTCTCTGTCGTGAGATGTACGACAATCCATTACAAGCGCCAGCGCTGACACCTATGGTATAAGGAAATCTGATGCCTTTGTCCATGAGACAATCTAAGACTCCAGAGGTGAAGACACCTCTCATGCCTCCACCTTCGAGTATCAATCCTGAATTTGATGTTATGGTCATTTTTTTTAATCTATAAGTAGAGACGTATCAATGATACCTGCAACATAAATAAACATTGATGCGTCTATTTAAGTCAATAAGGATTCATTCTTCATTGTAAATTATACATTATAAACGAATATACGTCGGCTTGTTCTTCGATGACTTTAGAGATAGGTTTTCCCGCACCATGTCCTGCTTTACTGTCTATTCTGATAATCTTAGGATTGTCGCCTGTCTGCGCTGCCTGCAATGCTGCTACATATTTGAAAGAGTGCGCCGGGACAACTCTATCATCATGATCTGCTGTCGTCACCATGATGGCAGGATAATTCACATCGTCGCCACTTTGAATGTTATGTAATGGCGAATATTTATAAAGCGCCTCAAACATCTCCTTGTTATCTTCGCTCGTTCCGTAGTCGCTCGCCCAGTTCCAACCGATTGTAAATAAATGATAACGCAACATATCCATCACGCCGACCTGAGGAACAGCGGCTGCAAATAAGTCGGGACGTTGATTTACTACAGCTCCTACCAACAAGCCGCCATTAGAGCCTCCTTGAAGTGCGAGATGTTTCGGCGAGCTATATCCATTCTCGATGAGATATTCCGCGCAAGCGATACAGTCGTCGAAGACATTTTGTTTCTGTAACTTAGTTCCTGCTATATGCCATTCCTCTCCATATTCGTTGCCGCCACGAAGATTCATCTGCGCATAGATGCCACCGCTCTCAATGAAAGGAAGTCGCGATGTGGAAAAGCTCGGATTTAAGGTGATATTGAAACCTCCGTAACCGTAAAGCAAAGCTGGATTACTGCCGTCTTTCTTCAGACCTTTCTTGTATGTCAGGAACATTGGAACTTTAGTGCCGTCTTTTGAAGTTACGAAGACTTGTTCCGTAACATAATCTTCCGACTTAAAGTCAATCGCTGGAGTGCGGAAGACCTCTGAAGTATTGTCGTTGATGTTATACCTGTAAATCGTTGTAGGGAAAGCGAAGGAGGTGAAGGCGTAGAAAATCTCCGAGTCTTTATAGTCGCTGCTGAAACCTACAGCGCCGTATGTAGGCAAAGCTATTTCATGCAACATCTTGCCTTCCATAGTATAGACATAAGCGTGATGCGAGGCGTCTTGGTCGTAAGTGACTATCATCTTGCCATCGGCTAAGCTGATGCTGGCTATTACGTTTTCACTCTCTGGAACCACCTCAACCCAATTCTCAATCTGAGGATTTTTTACATCGACCTTGCAAATCTTGCCCTTAGGAGCATTATAGTTTGTGAATATATATAAGGTGCCGTCGATGACTTCAATCGGGCTGTATTGATAATTCATGTCGAAGCCGATTTGTACAAAGTCAGTGTCAAAGTCATTGTCAGAGTTCATCTCTTTAATCCAGAGTGTGCTTCCTGCACCTTGACCGCTTTCATAAAGGAACATATATTTCTCGTCTTCGGTGACCCCGACAGTGTGGAAATAACGAGGCTGACTAGGATTTTCATAGAACAAAACATCTTCTTCTTGAGAAGTGCCGAGTTTATGATAATATATTTTATGATTTTCGTTTATGTTGCTGAACTCCTTACCTTCTTCTGGGCGGTCGTATGCGCCGTAGAAGAAACCGTCTTTATACCATGAAGCGCCTGTGAACTTAGCCCATTCGATGTGGTCGGGGAGCAGTTGGCGTGTCGCGATGTCCATCACATAAATCTCTACCCAGTCGGAGCCGCTGCGTTGAATGGTGTAGGCGAGATATTTGCCGTCGTTAGATTGTGAAGTGCCTGATAAAGCGACAGTTCCATCGTCCGACAAAGTGTTAGGATCTAAAAGAACGGAAGGCTCCTCGTCTAAAGAATTTTGGATATAGATGACATTTTGGTTTTGAAGTCCATCGTTTTTGGAAAATAAATAACGGTTGAAACGTTTTGAAGGAAGACTGTAACGCTCGTAATTGACGAGTTCTGTCATACGTTTTTTTATGTCCTCGCGGAAAGGAATATGCGAGAGATAGTCTTCTGTCACTGCACGTTGTGCTTCGACCCATTGTGCCGTCTCTGCGGTAGTGTCGTTCTCCAACCAACGATAAGGGTCGGCGACATCGGTGCCGAAATAATTATCAACGACAGTAGCGTCTTTTCTTGTCTCAGGATATTCTTTAACGGAATATTTCGTAGCATTCTGGCTGCAACCGAATAATGTAAACATGGGAAGCATGATGATGATTTTTGATTTTGTATTCATAGTGCTATTCTTTTATTATATTTTTTCTATTAAAGATTGAAAGCAAAAAATTATAAACATGATTAGCTGCCAATGCTACTATAACGGCAAGCAATAAGAATAGTAATGTTGCTACCATAATACCCCATGTTGAGTTTAAATCATTCTGAGTCAGAACTACAAAGGGCCAACGTAAAAAACCGTGTGTAGCAAACAATACCATTGAAATATCACCGAAATATATCAGAACTTTTTTCAAGATAGTTTTCTTAATCTTAATATTTTTTAAATATTGATAAGCAAATAAAGTCACGACTGTAATTGACAAGAATGTAAAAGGGAAAAATATTTTAAAATAATTGCCGAGGCAAAAAACGACCAATGCGATAAAAAAGAAAATATTATTTATTTTTTTATCTTTGTTAAAAGCTATTAACATTCCGAAACAAAATTCAGGCAGATGACCTGGAAAATTTTGCAGAAGATATACGTCCTTGATGTTATAGAATTGATATTGTGAAAGGAAAATCCAGATGTATGAAAACAGGCATATTCCTATAAAAGCCTTGATATTGTATTTTTTAATGAGATGAAATAGGAAAGGGAAAACAATGTATAATTGAAAAATCAATCCGAAAAACCACCATGGTCCGTTGAGACTCAGTCCTTGTTTTGGTAATAAAGTATGAACAAACAATAACTTATATACCATATCTCTGAAATCATAATGATTGAAAAGTTTATAATTTGTCAAGACAGAAAATAATATGTAAAAAATCAGAGCTGTCAGTAAGAGAGGATATAATTTCTTCAGTCGGTCGATGACGAAATTAAACCACGGTTTATGATTCTTTATCATCGATATCGTCAATCCGAAACCACTGATAAAGATAAATATCTGAACGCCATAATGTCCTAAGAAAGTGAAAATTATGTTAAAAAATTCTTCTGGAGACTCAGCTGTTTTATTGAAAAAATTAACCACACAATTCCTTGAAAAATAAAATTCGTTTTCTCCAGTAAATGGAGGAATCCAATGTAAAAAATTATGCAGGCAAATGCATAATATTGCAAATCCTTTTATTATGGAAGTGTCTTGTCGAGAATAACTCTTTATTGTCATGCTTTTGCGAAGATATTATTTTCTCATATAGGTTTATTGACAAATTATCGAAACGACATAATTTGTCTTCAGATAATGCAAAAGTAAAAAAAATATGTTAAAAAATTATCAACAAAAATAGTGGGATTTGCACATATCGGTACCGAAGAATGATAGTTTTTTTCTATTTCTACTATCTGTGATGAATTAAAACTCAGCGAGTAAACAATGACAATTATCCATAAAAAAAGTAGAGTCACTTCATTGCGACTCTACTTTTGTTTTATCTGTTAATATTTATTTAGAAACCACAATTTTCTTGATTTCCATTTTATTATCTGATGTCATAACTTTAACGAAGTAAATACCTTCATTATAGTTAGAAGCATCTATTTTAACATTATTTCCATTAGCTTCTAATTTCTCAACACTCTGACCTACTGAGTTAAACACTTCTACATTTGCAATATTTTGACCTTCGACGAAGAAGTAGCTTTGAGCAGGATTAGGTGTAATGGCAAAATTTGATGTAATTTCTTCAATACCTTCGGTGTTATCATCTTCATCACCAGTGTTGTCTTCTTCATCACCAGTGTTATCTTCTTCGTTTTCACAATCAATTGCATATTCAAAGAACATTGGTTTCTTTTTGAATATGGAGTCGATTTCTTGATAATTTTTTCTGTATAATTCTTCACCGTTAAAGAAGATGGCGAAAGCACATTCTTCGTCCAAGTTGCCTGGATTCCAAGTAAATTGGTAAGTATCAGGGCAAAGATGAAGTATTGTTGTATCACCATTTAAATATGAAGGATTTACGCTATCAAAAATGCCTCCGCCTTCCGAAAGTTTTGCGGTATAGACAATTTCGCTTTGTGTTCCTACTATGCTAATAAAAGCGTGATTCCAGCCGTCACCGAAATAGTCCCATTTTACAATTTCGAGTTCGCATTTATCATTTTCTGCGCAAGGGTAAACAGTAGGTAATACTACGTTTGAAATATCTGAGACACATTCTCCATCATTGAAGTTAGCTCTCACCATGAATTGATATTCACCTGGTTCCATGTCAGTGAAAGAGAATGTTGTGTCTTTGATACCCTCTGCAAAAGGAGCTTCCGAATAAGATGTGTAAATGTTATATGTCACATTTTCTGCGCCTTCAGGAGCATCCCAAGTAAGTACGAGGTCATTATAATCAGGCTGTTCTATGGTGTAGGTAAGATTTTTTGGAGCATCGCAAGTTGCGCCGTCAATTGTCAAGATAAAGGTACAATCTTTTCCATCAATAGCGCCGGATCCGATAAATGTCTTACCATCTTCAGAGATGTTATTGATGCTATAGATTTTCCAATTTGCAGCGTCCAACACTCCATTCAATTCCAAATATGTGTTAAAAAACATCAACTCGCCGCCAACGTATGCAAAAGCATTTCTGTAAGTTGGAGCTCCGCCATCAGAATATCCAAATACAGCCCCGTCATTTGTAACGCAAGTTGCTGAGATTTGATTTCCAGGTTCAAGAGTATTTTCAATTTCTACCAACTTTTGATTTTTGATGTCATAAACGAAAGCATGACGGTTCAACAAGTAACCGCAAATATAATTTCCATTAGG
Organism: Bacteroidales bacterium; assembly: GCA_045596465.1. Classification (GTDB taxonomy): domain Bacteria; phylum Bacteroidota; class Bacteroidia; order Bacteroidales; family F082; genus Limimorpha. Next base: position 13,557 of record JAZOCI010000102.1, read on the forward strand.
AGATACGTTTAATGCTTCACCGAAGAGATGAGGCATTCTATTGATTTTACCATCGACCCAATAACAAGGAGTCCATTCGCCTTTATCTTCGTGAGCTGCGTAACCTGCTACGACTCTTCCGTCTTCACTGATTGCATTTGGTCTTGTTTGAGGCGATTTCCCATTGTCAAGTTTCTTATAACCATTTTCTTTGTCCCAAACGTAAGTCACTGTACTTATTGCTGATAAGAATTGCATGACACCAATTTTGCTGCCATCGTTTGTCATTGACCATGCGCCGTTATAGTCGGGGCTTTCTTGGAGATATTCTGGTACATCAGGATTCATTCCTAAGAATTCCCATTTTTTTGTCTTAGGCGACCATAATCCAGCTACATTAATGCCTAAATTATTCTCATAATAGCCAGCCACCACACCGCTATCGGAAACAGCAAAAGGGAAACCGTTTATTGTCAAAGCCCCTGTCTCTTCCGACCAATAATAGCCGCCTACAGCACCGAAGCCTTGAATTACAACATGTTCCTTATTATTTGAAATGTCGTAAGGCCAATTATTATCATCAATCATTTTGATAAGTTCATAATTCTCTCCTCTATCAACTCTTACGTCAGGAGCTGACATTTGTGCTTTCAAATTGAGTCCACAGAGCAATAGCGCAGACAACAGCACTGATTGTAAAAATCCTTTCATAATAAAATAATTTGAATGTTAAAAAATAAAATATGGTATTAAACTGTCTTTCTACTCGTTTTCTACTTATTGTCATAAGCTAAATGACTCAGCAAAAGTAATATTATTTTTTAGAAAAACAAGTTATTTCTTCAAATATTTGCCCAAAAGATTATTATAATATTTTTTAACATTCAAATTATTATTACATGTTCTTTTCTACGAACTGCCAATTTATAATTTTCCAGAATTCATTAAGATAAGCCAATCTAAGATTCTGTTGATCAAGATAATAGGCATGTTCCCACACATCACATGTAAGTAACGGTTTTAAATTATTATGAGTGAGAGGCGTCTCGGCATTACTCGTTTGCATTAGCGACAACTGTCCTTTCTCATCACGTACCAACCACAGCCAACCTGAGCCGAACAAGGTTGCGGCTTGCTTTATAAACAAATGCTTGAAATTTTCGAAACTCCCAAAATCACGTTCTATAGCTGTTAAAAGCAAAGTTTGAGGCATGTTATTAATAATAGGTGTCATGCAATGCCAATAAAAATTATGATTCCAGACTTGAGCGGCATTGTTAAAAATAGAGCCTTCACTGTTTTTAATTATTTCTTCAAGACTCATATCTTCGTAATGAGAGCCTTCAATCAGGTTGTTCAAGTTCTTGACATATCCTGCATGATGCTGACCATAATGAAAGTCGATGGTCTTTTGAGAGATATACGGTTCAAGAGCATCTCTCTTGTAAGGTAATTGTGGTAATTCTATCATAATAATTGTTGTTTTTTATGTAACAAGAAAAATTTATCTATTGTTCAAAGAAAGTCGTTTTTTCTACCGACAAAAAATAATATCTTTGCAATATGAAGATTTATTTTATCAACGGCATAGATGTTTTCGACGATAGTTTTATCGCGAAATGCGCGACTTTTTTTCCTCAATGGAGAAGAGATAAAATGTTGAGTTATAAGTTTTTAAAAGGCAGAGTACAAAACGCATTAGCATATCTTTTACTGATATACGCATTAAAAGATGAAGGCGTTTTTAATGAGATGCCAGAGTTTTATTACGGAGAGCACGACAAACCTTATTTAAAAAATTATCCTGATTGGCACTTTAATTTCAGTCATTGCAAAAACGCAGTTTGTTGTGTTTTGTCGCACAAAGAAGTCGGGGTTGACATTGAAGAAGTAGGTAATTACAAAGAAAGTTTAGCTGAATATATAAGTAATGAAGAAGAATTGGATTTCTTACATAATAGTGAAAATCAAGCAGATGAGTTTTATAAATTATGGACAAGAAAGGAAGCTGTCTTTAAGATGACGGGAAGCGGTATAACCAAAGACATCAAAAATATTTTAAAAAAAGAGGTTTCGATAAACTCTTATAAAATAGGTAATATATGGATGTCAATAGCGACTGCCAAATAAATTGTTGACAATCATATATATTACAGAATATGTTAAAATTTAATAAGATTTGATATTACAAATTATCATTTCTATATTATTGATTTTAAATTTATTACGAACAATTTATAAATTACCCGTTTTTCATACGACTAATCTTTAGAACCCATTATATCTTTGCAGTGTAAAAACTAATAAATCAAAAGATATGGGAACTTTGGAAAATTCAGTACAGTTGATAGGACGTCCGGGAGCGGATCCTGAAGTCAGAAGCGTAGGTAATCGCAAAAATGTCAGATTCACCTTAGCAACAAACGATTATACATATAATGATAATCATGAGTTGGAACGGAGCACTTCATGGCATAATATTGTAGCATGGGGAAAGATTGCGGAACAGGCCGAAAAATATATCAAGAAAGGCAAACGAATCGCACTTGAAGGGAGGCTCAAAACGAGGATTTACGAGAAAGACGGCAAAAAGAATTATTTTACAGAAATTACGATGAATGAATTTCTATTGATAGATCATTCAAGTAACGACGAACAATCATCAGAATCTTAATCTCATAATCTTTCATAACATTTAGGGGTTCATATAATTTTAGTTTTGGTTTTTGGTTCTGGTATGGTGCCTCACGATTATAATTGTTTTGAATAATTATTTTCAAAGAGGCACCTTTACCAAAGAAAAAAGATTACCTTTGTGGAGTAAAAGAAGTTTACTGTTATGAAGATAGTATTTTTAGAACCATTAGGGCTTCCTATTGAGAAAGTTGAAAGAGAATGTAACAATCTGAGAGAACAAGGACATGAAGTTGTGATATATAGAGACAGATGTCCTGAGAAGAATATAGAGAGAGCATCAGATGCCGACATCGTCATTGAGAGCAATATGCCATTGCGCAAGGATTTCTTCGATGCGTGTCCAAAACTCAAGATGTTGTCGATAGCGTTTACAGGCTTGGATCATATAGATTTAGAAGAATGTGAAAGGAGGGGAATAATAGTCAATAATGCGGCGGGATACTCAACAGAAGCTGTTGCAGAAGAAGTTATATGTATGATGATAGGAATATATCGTCATGTTATAGAAAACGACAAGATTACGAGAAGTCGTAAAGGGAACGCATTATTGCCAGGAAGAGAAATAGCAAATAAAACAGTAGGCATTGTTGGATTGGGAGCGATAGGACAAAGAGTTGCTCGATTGGCGCAAGCATTCGGTTGTAAGATAATAGCATGGAACAGAACGAAAAAAGATGCTGAAGGCATTACTTTGGTCGACAAGGAGACGTTATTCAGAGAGTCTGACATAGTAACATTACACATTGCACTCAATGAAGAGACGAGAAACTTTGTAACCACCAAGGAATTGGATTCGATGAAAGAAACTGCGATTATCATCAACGCTGCAAGAGGTCCTGTTATCAACGCCAATGACTTAGCAAAAGCATTGAAAAACGGCAAGATTGCAGGAGCAGCATTAGATGTTTATGACACAGAACATCCGTTATGTGAAGAAAATCCGTTGTTATCTGCACCTAACACCATGCTTCAACCACACATCGGATTTGCGACAGAAGAAGCTTTCGAATTGAGATTAGGCATAGTCGTAAGAAATGTTGAAAAATATTTGTCACGTTGAAAGGGTTTTCGTGTCAGACAAGGTTAAAAAAATGTTATTTTTGCCGACTTTTGAAAATTTATTCAATAACGTACACGTTTTAAAGTCACGCAACTTGAAAGTTACACAGTTTTGAAGTTACAAGTTGAAAACGATATAACCAATAAATGCTAATATTCAATGAAAAGAAAATTATGCTTCGTAATGTTGCTGTTGTTTGTGACGAGCATGTTATCTGCGAAACAGCCGGTACCATATTTTCAAACGGATTATCTTAATTCTTTCAAGATAACGTTTTTATCATGGATCAGTGGCAGCACAAAACTCTCATATGAGAGAGCATTTCCGAACAGACATCAAAGCGGGGAACTTTGCGCGAGTCTCATCGGAGCTGGGCGCGACAAATACCACAATCATCCTAAAGGATATACGATGCGTTATGGACATAAGTTTTTCTTGAATGAGAATCAGAGACAATCGTTGATGGGGTTTTATGTTCGTCCGGAAGTTGTGTATTCGCATTACACCTACAATCGTAAGGCTGATGGAGCGAGAACTTTATCGAATGAAACGGCTTTGCTTGGAACCTTTGGTTATCAATATGTACACAAACGATTCTTGGCAGATTTTTGGGTCGGAGGCGGTTATGCTTTTGGCACACCTGCGGAGACATATTATCATCATGGCTTTGAGTTGTGGCACTATTTCAGCAGCGTGAATACAAATATAGCATTGAGTTTCAGCATTCGTTTGGGTTATTGTTTTTAAATCATCTGAGATATTGAATAATATAAAAATAATTTGTTTTTGGAATGATACCGCAAGACACTATAATGAGCATTGTCGACACCGTTCGAATAGAAGAAGTTGTCTCCGATTTTGTCAGTCTTAAGAAAAGAGGAGCCAATCTTATAGGTGTATGTCCTTTCCATAAGGAAAAGACGCCATCGTTCATAGTGTCGCCGGCGAAAGGAATCTTCAAATGTTTTGGCTGTGGTAAAGCCGGCGACTCCGTCCGCTTCATCATGGAACATGAACATTATTCGTATCCTGAGGCTCTGCGTTATCTTGCAAACAAATACGGAATCATCATCGAGGATAAAGAACAAAGTCCCGAAGAGATAGTGGCTCAGAACGAGCGAGAAAAGATGTTCAATATCAACACTTTCGCTCAACAATATTTCTCTGAGACCATGAGAAACAACGAAGAGGGACTCGCAGTAGGAATGTCGTATTTCAGAGAACGTGGCTTCCGCGATACCATCATCAACAAGTTTCAACTCGGCTATTGCCTCAACCAACGCGATGCCTTCATACAACATGCAATAAAAAATGGCTATTCCAAAGAACTGCTTCTTAAGACAGGCCTCGCTTCCGGCAACGAGGAAAGGACATACGACCGTTATCAAGGTCGCGTCATCTTCCCTATTCATAATCTGACTGGTAAGGTCATCGGCTTCGGCGCTCGTATATTGAGCAGCGACAAAACCAAAGCCAAATATCTTAACTCACCAGAATCGGAAATCTACAACAAAAGCCAGACTCTTTACGGAATCTATTTCGCTAAAAACGAGATAAGTCGCTTAGACAACTGCATTCTCGTAGAAGGTTACGCCGATGTGTTGAGTATGCATCAAGCTGGAATAGAAAACACAGTGGCAAGTTCCGGAACATCTCTGACGACAGAACAGATTCGGCTCATCAGTCGTTATACTAAAAACGTCACGATTCTGTATGATGGCGATAGTGCTGGAATTCATGCAGCATTACGCGGAACCGACATGATTCTCGAAGAAGGAATGAATGTGAGAATCGTCATCTTGCCTCCTGATGAAGACCCAGATTCTTTCGTTCAACATAATCCTATTGAGGCAGTTAGAGATTATATCGACAAAAATGCGAAAGACTTTATCAGCTTCAAAACGCAATTACTTCTCAAAGATGCCGCTAATAATCCGATAAAAAAAGCTGAAGTCGTAAAAGATATTGTCAATACGATTTCTGTCATACCTGATGCAATTTTCCGAGCTGCATATATAAAAGAATGTAGCCGAATGATGGAAATGCCGGAGCAGACTTTGATGAACGAGCTCAATAAATTGCTACGCGCAAAGATCAGAAAGAACAACGGAACACAGCAAAATCAGGAAGTTGTAATCGAAGAAGCCAAAGCAGAACCGCAAAACACCATAGTTGATACAGTACCTATCGGTTTTTATCAAGAGCAGGAATTGGTGAAACTTCTTCTTATGTATGGCGACACGGAAGTCGATATTGACGGCGTTGATGAGAACAATGAACCTATAATATATAAGGTGAGCGTCGCTTCTTTAATCGTTGATGATTTGAAAAATGACGACTTGTTGTTCAAGGACGAGACTCATAAGATAATATTCGATATTTTCGACAAGGCTCTCGACGACGGGATTTTACCTAAGGAACAATATTTTGTTTCACACGAAAACATCAAGATCTCAGAATTGGCTGCAAACTTGCTAAGTTCACCGTATAAACTCGACAACTGGGAAAAGAAAGAGATAAAAGTGAAGAGAGAAGAAGACGTCTTGTCGAAGGTTGTGCTTACTTCGATATTGAGATTCAAGGACATGGTTATTGACGAAAAAAGAGATGAGCTGACACGACAGATTAAGGAGACCAATAATATAGATGATCAGCTCATACTTTTGGTACAAAAAAAGAAGTTAGACGATTTGAGGATGAGGATAAACCAAGAGTTAGGGATAGTGATTGCCAAATAGAAAATCTGCTTTCATCATAATTTAGGAAGTTATCTTATCTTAAAACATTTGTTCAAAGTTCAAAAAAAATTCGTACCTTTGCCGACTTAAAAATGTAATTTCACATTAACATGAACAACGAAGGAAATAAGGGTAAACGTCAACGTATTACCACAAGAAAGACTGCTGGTGTACGCAGATTCAGTGAAGAGAGATTAGAGCAGTTCGAGAGAGAACAGGCTTCTCGCCGCGATGGCGATAGTGAAAGACCAAGAAAAACTTTCAGACCAAGAAGAGACGACGACAGAAACGAATCTTCTTTCGGTGAAAGAAAGGAATTTGGTGGCAGACCTGTTAGAGAAAGAAGAAACGAGCGCAATGAGAATCGCAGTTTCAGAAGTCAAGATGAACGCCGTCATAAAAGAAGCTTCGGCGAAGATCGCGACAACAACGACAGTCCATTCGGAAATCGTCGTAACGCAAGAGGCGCTGCTCGCAACGAGCGTAGCTTCGAAGACAAGGGTCGTCGTGACGACAGACCAGAACGTAAAAGCACTGAACGTCGCAGTGGTAGCGGTAGCGGATTCAAGAGAAGAGAAAAAGATCCTCTCTACGACAGACCAAGAGCAACAGGCCAAATCCGTCTCAACAAATATTTGGCTGACTCGGGCATCTGTTCACGTCGTGAAGCTGACGACTTGATACTCGCTGGCGCAGTATCGGTAAACGGAGTTGTAGTGACAGAACTAGGCACCAAAGTCAACACCACCGACAAAGTTGTCTATGGTGGCGAGACTCTCAACCGTGAGAAACTTCGTTACGTACTTCTCAACAAACCTAAAGGCGTCATCACAACATCCGACGATCCTTACGAACGTCATACCGTCATGGAGCTCGTGGAAGGTGCTTGTCAAGAACGCATCTATCCTGTAGGAAGATTAGACAGAAACACTATCGGTCTGCTCCTCCTCACAAACGATGGCGACCTCGCAAAAACTCTCACTCACCCAAGTCACGAAGTGAAGAAACTTTATCACGCAACACTCGATAAACCTCTCACAAAGAACGACTTGATGAAAATCAGAGAAGGTCTCGTCCTCGAAGATGGTCCTATCGAAGTCGATGGCATAGACTGGGTTGTTGACGATCCAACAAAACGCGAAATAGGAATTGAAATCCACTCTGGTCGTAACCATATCGTGAGACGTATCTTCGAAAGTCTCGGCTACGAAGTAGTGAAACTCGACCGCGTCATGTTCGCAGGTCTCACCAAACAAAACCTCCCTCGTGGTCACTGGAGATTCCTCACACCATCAGAAATAAGCATTCTTAAAAGAATAAAATAAAAATTGAGACCTTAGGGTCTCTTTTTTTTACCAAGAACTTCGTTCTGACATTTGACTTTCATCTTTTGTCTCAAAAAATCTCCCTTAGGACCTCCACCGATTTTATATCTCGCACATTATCAGCGTGAAGTTTGTAATATGTGACAATAGCATCTAACAATGAACGACGAGTGTTTAAGTCACAAAATCGCGAGGTCTGTAAATTATTATTCAATAACGACTGTTGGCTTATCAAGAAAAACGCTTTACTTAATTCATTATCAATCTGATATATATCATTATTCCACTTCTTGAAGTTTCCGTCTAACAAATCGAAACACAATTCTTCGGAATAAGTATCAAAGTTAGGGAAAAATCCCAAGAACTTGCTGAGCCGCATAGCAAAAACGAGCGGAAAATCGGCATAATCAGAAGTCGCTTCATCTAACCAAATCATCGAATCATAGATGAAGTTAAAAAGTTCGGTATCGACCTCGCTTTCACTGATCGACTTCGACAGCAACTCACTGATAAATATAAGGATAGTAGCTTTTTTAATGTCTGCGGGAATATTCTTATAACAATATGACAGCGATATTTCCTTGATAAAACCAAGGCTGTCGTTACCGACATCTGCCACGATTTCGAGCATCGTCATATTTTGAAACAGCGCGGATTTCATTTTCGACTTCTTGCCATAAACGCCTTTCACCATGAAAGACTGTATCCCGGCTTCTTCGGTAAATATCTTCACAACAAGGCTACTGTCACCGTATTTAATTGCCTTAAGGACAATAGCTTTTGTCTTAATTGCAACTTTCGCCATTACATTATAAGTATTTTCGTTGCAAAAGTTTCCTTACCACTTTCGTCGCTGACGAAGATGAGATAAACGCCAGATGAGACTTTATCGCCATTGATTGTCGTGCAATCCCAGACTGCTTGTCCGCCTTCAGAATAAAGATGTGTCACGAACGAGCCGTCGACAGTTGTTATTTTAACTAAAGAATTGGTAACCAAATTTTTAATACCGACCAATCCAGTATATCCTTGTCTGATAGGATTAGGATAAACCACGACATCAGAATTCGTTTTCTTACCTTCGGTAGCTCTTCCTCGCAAAGAAATTATGCCTTTATCGGTTCCGAAAAATACATCTCCGTGTTTGTTAATAGCGATATCTAAAATCGTATTAGACATCAGAGGGCTATTATCTTGTGTAAGATGCTGATATTCAACAAGACCATTATTAGAAATATAAAAAACTCCATTTTTAGTTCCGACCCATAAGTTATTTGCTTCATCAACACATATTGAAAGCACCGACTCTCCCGACAAAAGATAATCAGCTTGACCAGAGCCATCATTTCTTGGAACCAAAATCCTTGAAGCATCATAATTTACACCCTGTCTGAAGATTTTCGAAGTCGAATAAAACAGAGCCAAACCATCGTTGGTGCCAATCCATACTGTTCCATTCTTATCGACTGCCATACAATTAGCTTCCGAAGGTAGTCCACCTTGACCTGCTGTCTTCGTAATCACCTCATACTCATCATCATAATCATCAGAAACAGTTCTATTGTCGTTATAAACGATTATATTACCATCGCGACATAAAATCCACTTATAATCATTATTATCGACCATGACGCGACCTGTTACACTCGACCCAATATTGAACGAATACCATTCATCTTTCGTAGTTTTCACCGACAACATTTTCTCAGCTCCGCTGTTAGCAACCCAAAGATTATTACGGCTATCGAAGTCCATACCGGTGACATATACATAATCGTAACCTATCAGTTTGCCGAGACTGCTATTTTCGTCATTGTAAATATTTTTTAACTTAAAATCTTCGAATTCTAAAATACCTTCATGATAAGAACCAACATAAACTTTCGAGTTGTTTATAGGATCGATAGCGACAGTCACAATATCCGATATAGTATCAAAAGCATCTGTATTATAAGCATTTATGTTATGCCATTCTTCATTAGTATAACAAAACACGCCATCTTTTATCCAATTTTTAGCCCATGTTGACGAATAGCCTCCTGGAGCAACCCACAACTGTTCGCCTCTCGCCTCCATTTCAAAAACCAAATTGCTGTAAGGACCATTAAATCTGATATATTCAAATGTTTTCTTATCAGGATAATATTTTACGATACTATTTTTTCTATCGCCTATCCAATAAACGTATCTATCTTTATCAAAAACACAGCTATATGGCTCGATATTTTTATCATAATGCAACAATGATTTACCTTCTTTATTATAAGCCAAAGCCGCAAATTGTGTTGACATCAAAAGCCTGTCATCTTGTGCTCTAAGTTCTCTTTTTACAGAATAAACCTTGATAGGATGATAATCCCATTTCTCGCCGTCATAGACGAACAACGTATCAGTCTCAAATTCATTTCTCGAATAATTTGCAACAAGTTTATTATCAAAGACTTCAACATCTGAATAATTCAAATAATCATGAATCATGCTCACATCATGTGTCCATTGTGAGAAATCTGCAAGATTGTTATTGTCATAATCTGCATAATAAATACCCTCGCTCGTAGCAGCATACAATTTATTATTGTACAAAGTTATATCATTGATATTCAACTGCAAACCATTTTTACCTATTATGTAAGTGTCTTTGATTTCCTTTCGAGAAAGATCGATGAGCACAATGCCGAAGCCACAGCAAACATAAGCCTTGTCATCTACAAAATAAACGTCGTTGATGCTTTTATCCCCTAAAATATTCTTATTTTTAATATCATTTAAATTGATAATATTCTCATCTTTGTCGATAATATCAATATTGGCATTAGTATATCCAACAAAAATCATTTCAGTTTCCGGATCATATTTCATAATGCTGATACCAAAATCAGAAAGGGCGTTGACTTTAGTTAACTTATTGATTGAATTATCTTTAGTATTATAATAAAACAACTCGTAAGGCGTTGCCGCATAAATTCGGTCATGTACTTTCTCCACGTTGATGATTTCTATTCCGGGAGCATGAGTTCTCCACTCGTTGATTTTCAGTTGTCCGAAACACGACATTACGCTAAAAAATGCCAAGCATAATAAAAATATATTCTTCTTTCTCATAATCATAACTTTAAACTTAAAACACCTTAAACATTAAACTTTAAACTTTGACTATTATTGCACTGTCCATTTAGAAAAATCGACTTCTGCCTCGACTTTATTTTCGATTTTATTTGGCAGCGAAGGGAAGAAATCTATCTTCGTCAATTTTTCGACCTCATCGACTGGCATGGCGTAAGTCGACATCGGTTTTCTTCCGCTTACGTTTTCGTAAACGAAGCCTATTGTATGAATTTCATTATCATTTTCTTGTAGCAAAACCTTATAAAAAGCCTGAGGCACAACGACTTTATTCATTCCGATAGTATTTGTCGTGTCGTTGACGATAGGACCACACACTACGAAAATCTTTCCTTTTTGTGAAGCGAGGTCGCGCACTTGTTCTTCTAAATCTTTCCAAACGCCGCCGTTAAGATTAGGATTTTGCGGGCATATATTCGAGAGATAAAACGACTCTCTCATCACTTGTTCGTCCCATTTCATGTCGGCAGCCGGCGCCATGTGACCTCTGTCGTATCCAGAATATTTGTAATCGTCAGTTGTTGCCGTCACATCTTTTGGAACCATCGGATCCGGCTTAAATCTGTCGTAGCGAGGCACTTCGCCCTGAACCTCAATGTCGGTGAGTTCGTAAGCCACCCAATTCGGAATCTTCCAGTCGTAATTATAAGAAATGACATAACCTTTATGTGTTATAACTCTATCGCTACGTTCTTCTGTAATAGTCGGAATTTCAATATTTTCGAGATTTATATCTTGGCATAACGAAGTCGTGAAACACGACATTAATACAAGGAGTAACAAACATAATCTGCATCTGAGTCTAAATCCTTTAGCTTTGATTTTCATTTCTAAATAATTTTTCACAAAGTTAAAAAGAATTATGAAAAAATATCATGATATAATGTTTAATGTTAATAAAAATTAACTATGAAATAAGAATAAAAAACTTTATCTTTGCAATTCAAATTTTATCAAAAACATAAAACATATTCAACATGAAAAAACTTATTTTGATTCGTCACGGAGAAAGTGAATGGAATAAATTGAACCTTTTCACAGGTTGGACAGACGTAGATTTGAGTCCTAAAGGTTTGGAAGAAGCCTTTGAAGCAGGTAAACTTTTGAAACAAGAAAACTATAAACCAGAATTATGTTTCACTTCATATTTGAAAAGAGCAGTCAAGACTTTGAACAACGTTCTCGATGCTATGGATATGGATTGGCTTCCTGTTCAAAAAAGCTGGCGTCTTAACGAGAAGAGCTACGGTGCAATTCAAGGTTTGAACAAGGCTGACACAGCTGCCAAATACGGCGACGAACAAGTTTTGGTATGGCGTCGTTCTTTCGACGTTCAACCTCCTGCATTGGAAATGAACGATCCTAAGAGCCCAAGAATGGACGCTCGTTACGCAGAACTCACCGACGAACAAATTCCTTTGACAGAATCTTTGAAAGACACCATCGAACGTCTTATGCCATATTATAATGACGTAATTCTCAAAGCTTTCGAAAACCACGATCAAGTTATGGTTGTTGCTCATGGCAACTCATTGAGAGGCATCGTCAAGGAACTTCGCGGAATGACAAACGAAGAAATCATCAAGTTCAACATTCCAACAGCTGTTCCTTATGTCTTTGAATTCGACGACAATATGAACTTACAAAACCATTTCTTCCTCGGCGACCAAGATGAAATCAAACGTAAGATGGAAAGCGTCGCTAACCAAGGAAAAGCGAAATAATTAAAGTCTGAAAATCTGAGGACTTGAGAATCCGATAATTGAAAGTTTCCTCAGATTCTATGATTTAAAAAATAAAAAATGAAAAATCGTTGGGTAATACCAGACATTCACGGTTGTCTAAGGACACTGAAGTATCTGATAGAGAATAGAATAAATCTGTCGAAAGAAGATGAGATTTATTTCCTCGGCGACTATATCGATCGCGGAAACGACAGTAAAGGCGTAATTGATTATATCATAAGCCTACAAGATTCTGGCTATAAAACACACTGTATCAGAGGCAACCATGAAGATTATTGTATCAGAGCTTGGGATGCCGACCAGAAAAGATTTCTCTTCAAAAGCAAGATTGAAAAAGATTGGAGAAAAAACGGAGCAAGCAGAACTCTGAAAAGTTTCGATGCAAAACGTCCTCGCGAAATAAACAAATTCTATATAGATTGGATGAAAAATACCAAATACTATATAGAACTAGATGATTGCATTCTCGTTCATGCTGGACTTAACTGCAAGATTGACAATCCTTTCGAAGACAAATATAGCATGATGTGGCTGAGAGATTTCAGAGTCGACAAAAACAAAACAGGTGGCAAAAAAATCATCCACGGACATATCCCGATAGAAATGTCTATGATAGATTTATTTAAAAACAATAGCTACGACTTCCTGCCTCTCGACAACGGAATCTATTACGAAAACAAAGACGGTTTCGGTAACTTATTGGCTTACAACATCGATACCAACGAAATTATCATTCAACCCAACATCGACTTTTGAAAATAAAAATGAATCCTTTTGTCAACATCCACACTCATAATCATATTGATGACAAAGATTTGATTCAGATAACAAACATCGACATTGACAATATAGCCAACGTCGATGTTACTTTTTTATTCAGCTTCGGAATACATCCTTGGAAATGTCTACAGTCTACGGACTACTGTCAACAGACTTTGTTTAAACTTTCTCATATTCTAAAATCTTCAGATTATCAACTTCTTAAAGCCATCGGCGAATGCGGTTTAGACCGAGCCTGCAATTCCGACTTTGAATTACAAAAAGAAATTTTCATAAGACAAATAGAGATTTCAGAACAACATCATAAACCTCTGATAATCCATTGCGTGCGAGCTTATCCAGATGTCATTTCCATAAGAAAAGAAACAAAAGCTAAACAAGTTTGGATAATTCATGGTTTTCAAGGCAATGAACAAACTGCTACTCAACTACTTAATCACGGCATTTTTCTTTCTCTCGGTAATATTTTATTTAAAAATGAAGAACACGCCAAGCAACTTCTGAAAGTAATCCCTTCGGATAAATTATTCTTAGAGACCGACATCTCGGCAAGAAACATCATCGAGGTCTATGAAAAAGCGTCTCTTTTATCAGGAAAAAATATCGATGATTTGCGAGAAGATATTTTTAATAATTTTGTAAAAATTTTTGGACAGATATGAATTGGAATTCGAGGACACAATTATTGGTCGGAGACGAAGGCATCAAGAAATTAACTGACAGTCACGTACTTGTCGTGGGATTAGGTGGAGTCGGGGCATACGCCGCCGAGCAGTTAGCGCGCGCCGGAATAGGAAAACTGACCATTGTTGACAGCGACACTATAAATATCACCAATAAAAACCGACAGTTGCTTGCATTAGACAGCACGCTCGGCCGCCCGAAAGTTGAGGTGATGGCAGAACGTATTCGCGACATCAATCCCGATATTGAAGTCATAGCCCTGAATCAATATCTTAAAGATCAGTCGATTATCGACTTGATGGAACAGAAATTTGATTTCATCGTCGATGCCATCGACACTCTCGCACCAAAAGTATTCCTTTTATATTACGCCGTTCAGAACAAACAAAATATCGTCAGTTGCATGGGTTCAGGTGGCAAAACCAATCCGGAAATGATTCAGATAGCCGACATCGACAAGTCGCATAATTGCCGTTTGGCGTTTTATGTAAGGAAAAGACTCCACAAACTCGGCATTCGTGAAGGGATAACAGTGGTGTTCTCGCCTGAGAAAGTCGCCGAAAGCGCAGTCTCGACAGAAGAACAAACCGAAAACAAGATTGCGACAGTGGGAACAATATCATACATGCCGGCGATATTCGGATGCTACTGCGCGTCGCACGTCATAAGAAGCATTTTATCCTGACACCAAGAAGACCAAATCGTTTTCTTCTTCTACTTTTTTCTTTATGGTAGAGATAAAGTGCGTGCGTCGTGTCGTCTGCTCCAACAGCTTCTTAGCATTCTCAAAATCACCGAGTTGACGATAAATCTCTATAATATCCAAGTTAACCGACTCATATTTTTCATCGTCGGGAGTATATCTCAACTTATAAAGTTCCATCAAATTCCTGAGGTTGTCTTTAAACTCTTCGTGATTTTCCTTGAACAATCTCATTCCTTCCAAAATCTTCTTTCTGTTACGATACCAGACTTTGAAACTCATCTCTTTAGAGACATAACGTTCAATATAAATTTGATATTTATTTCTCACTAAGTCATTGAAAGCCCACCACATAAGACGACGGAAATATATCTCTTGGTCGATGTTATAGTTACCGTTATTCAAGAAGTTACGATAATGATTCACGAGAGCCATCTTGCCTTTATTGCTCAAAAAATGCACTCCGTAGAAACGCCAGCTGTTCCAAGTGTAGAATGTAGACGAAGGTTTCGTTTTACAGATATAAGGTTCTTCATATTTCTCCACCCACGACCAATGGCTACAAGCCGGACATACTATCATTTTTTGATTCTCAGTAAGATAGCCGTCATTCAATATTTTTCCGTCGGAATATAGAATCGACTGATTCACCATCGACGAGATAAGAAGACGACCTTCCATCCATGAGCCACATCTCGGACATTGAATATAAAACGTATCGAATTTTATCATGGGTTAATTATTTTTAACATATTATTTTCTTCCGAAATCGGCAGGAATCTCGCCCCATATTTCGGTTTTCCATTTATAAATAGGAACTCTGAAGCTATTGGTATGAAGCCATTTCTCAGCCCATCGTATCACCTCAAAAAGTTTCTTATTCTTCTCGTTTTCAATAATTTTAGTCTTACAAACACCTTCCTTCACCCACTTCTGCGCATTGACAGAATCGGAATATATCGGATAGCTGAGTCCTTTTTTCTGTTGCCAGGCGAGACAATATACTATGGCAAGAAATTCGCCTATGTTATTGGTTCCATGTTCATAAACTGGACTTTTGAAAAGATGCGTCTTTGTCTCCACAAAAACACCTTGAAACTCCATCTTACCCGGATTTCCAGAACAAGCCGCATCAACTGCAATACTCTGACCTATTGGAGGTTGGCTGACTGCTGACGGCTGATGACTGACAGCAGACTGCTGATAACCCGCCTTGAAAGCATCTTCCGCGCTCTGTCTGTCGGTGAACGACTTATACTGCGCGCCTGCAAAGCCTTCAATCTGCATCTTACACGACTCCCAATTGCTGAAGACACCTATCTGCCTTCCTTTCCAAACCACATAAAACTTATTTTTTGCCATGTCGCAAAAGTAACAAAGATTTTGATAAAGATTCATTATTTTTTCGTAAAAAAAATCACAATAAAAAAACTATCATATCATTTTATTTTGTAAAATTGCACTTTATTATAAAGTGCTTTTATTTATGGCCAATCTAAGGAAAAGTTTTATCATAAGTATTCTGATATGTCTCATCTTCTTCCTGCCGAGCGTCGTCGTGGCAAACAATGAGCATCAGGAAGAAATCGTTGAGAAAGCTGAAGAGAAATTCGATGCCGGAGAGCTCATCTTCGACCACATCCTCGACTCTTACGATTGGCATATCTGCACTTGGAAAGGAAAGCATATCAGCGTTTATCTCCCGATAATCGTCTTTTGCGAAAATGAATTACATTGTTTTTCATCTAAGCATTTTCACCACGAGCATCAATATCACGCGAGGAACAAACACGGCGACGATGTCGTATTCGAGATTCCTGAAGAAGGTAAATATGCAGGTAAAGTCGTGAGAGTCATGGACGACGGCTCGCATGTAAAACCTTTCGACATCTCGATAACGAAGACAGTATGTGGATTGTTAATCTCATGTACTCTTCTGCTCGTCATCTTCTTCTTGGTTGTGAAAGGCTATCGCGAGCGAGGCGAGAAAGCTCCGAAAGGAATACAAGCGCTCATCGAACCTCTAATTCTTTACGTTCGCGACGACATCGCCAGACCTAACATCGGCAAAAACTATGAGTTGTATCTTCCTTATTTGATAACAGTTTTTTTCTTTATATTTTTTAACAATCTCTTGGGATTGATACCGTTTTTCCCTTTCGGTGCTAATATCACGGGAAATATTGCAGTGACGGCAGTTCTTGCTTTGTTCACGTTTTTCATCACAAATCTCACAGGAAAAAGTCATTATTACAAAGATATTTTCAATACGCCTGGCGTGCCGTGGTGGCTGAAGTTTCCGCTTCCATTGATGCCTATTATCGAAGTCGTGGGTTGTTTCATCAAGCCGTTCGTCTTGGCAGTGCGTCTTTTTGCAAATATCACAGCCGGACATATTGTGTTGCTTGGTTTTATCTGCATGATATTCATTCTCGGGGAGATGAGCGCAGCCGCAGGCGGAGCGATGTCTGTCTTGTCGTTGATATTGGCGATATTCGCCGACGTATTGGAAGTGTTGGTGGCATATATTCAGGCTTATGTTTTTACTTTGCTGTCGGCGATTTATTTCGGCATGGCGGCTAAAGAAGAACATTGAGAATGAAGAATGTAGAATGATAAATTAATAATTGTAAATTGAAATAAACCTTAACAAAAATTATAAATTATGACATCATTATTGGTATTATTACAAGATGTAGTTCAGGCAGCGGTTGATTTGGCTCCTTTGGCAAAATTAGGTGCTGCATTGGCGGCAGGTCTCGTAACAATTGGCGCTGGTTTAGGTATCAGCAGAATCGGCAGTTCGGCATTGGAATCAATAGCTCGCCAACCTGAAATCGCAGGTAATGCACAAACGAGTATGATCATCTCCGCTGCTTTGATCGAAGGTGTTTCATTCTTCGCTTTGGTCGTCTGCTTACTGATTGCTCTTTAATCAGCAAAATCTAAAGTGTCGTTGTAGCGGTTGGCTGCAATGACACTTTTTTGTAACAAATGACTAAAGGTTTTTGAATAATTATGCATTATGAATTTTAAATTATAAATAATGGAACTCATAACTCCCGATTTTGGTCTGTTGTTTTGGATGACGTTAGCATTCGGAATAGTGTTTTTCGTCTTGGCGAAATTCGCTTTTCCTGTCATCAACGGCATGTTGAAAAAACGCGAAGAAGAGATAAACAACGCCCTCGAACTCGCAGAACGCACTCATAAAGAGATGGAACAGATGCAAGCCAACAACGAGGCCCTTCTCAAACAGGCTCGCGAAGAACGCGATAAGATTCTTAATGAAGCAAAACTAATCTCCGATAAATTCATCGAAGACGCTAAAATAAAAGCTAACGAAGAAAAAGACCGCATCATCGAAAGCGCGAAAGAGACAATAGAACATGAGAAAATGGCGGCGACGACAGAGATAAAAAATCAAATCGCAGGAATCTCTATCAAAGTGGCGGAGAAAATACTCGAGAAAAACCTCGACTCCGACAAAGAACAAATCGACTATATCAACAGATTGCTTCAAGAAATTGAGGAAAAACAAAACTTCTAAAACATGAAACCTAATCTGTTAGTACATAGATACGCAAAGGCTTTCCTCGAATTGGCAATGCAAAACAACATTGTCGATCAGGCTCTCGACGACCTTCTTCTCGTGAAGAAAACCATAGAAGATAACAAGGAACTGGCTTTGCTGATAAATCGTCCTTTCGTTTCAAGAACTCAGAAAATCAACATCATAAACCGACTTTTCAAAGAAAGAATCAATGAGTTGTCGTTAAGATTTATCAATCTTCTGATAGAGAAAAACCGCGAGGAAATCGTAACGAATGTCTATGACGAATATTATGCTTTGTATCTCGAACATAAGAAAATTGCAGTCGTCACCGTGACTTCCGCCGTTGACTTAGACGAAAAAACTACAGAGAGAATTGTTAATATTTTAAAACATAAGATTGTTAAAAAAGATACTATCGAAATCAAGAATGTCGTCGACAAGAACATAATCGGCGGTTTCGTTGTGAGATATATGGATTATGAATACGATGCGAGCGTACGTCGTACTTTGAAACGTCTGCATTCTGTTTTTGAGAATAATTTATTTGTTAAAGGATTTTAAGAGAAAAAATAAAAATTATATATAATGGAAAATATCAAACCTGCTGAGATATCAGCGATATTACTTCAAGAATTGACGAACTTTGACACCAAAGGCGATTTAGACACCAAAGGTTCTGTTCTTCAGATTGGCGACGGCGTAGCTCGCGTTTATGGCATGAATGACGCTGAGTCGGGCGAGTTGGTTGAGTTTGAGAAAAACGGTGCTATGGGTATCGTTTTGAACCTTGAACAAGATAATGTCGGTGTTGTTCTTTTGAACGATGCTTCTGATATTAAAGAAGGTGATGTTGTGAGATGTACGCGTCGCATCGCCTCGTTAAAAGTCGGTGAAGGAATGTTGGGTCGCGTTGTGAACACTCTCGGCGCTCCTATCGACGGCAAAGGCGACATCAAGGGCGATACCGTAGAAATGCCTTTAGAGCGTAAGGCTCCGGGAGTAATCTTCCGCCAGCCTGTGAGCGAGCCGCTACAAACCGGCATCAAAGCTATCGACGCCATGATTCCTATCGGACGCGGACAACGTGAGCTCATCATCGGCGACCGCCAGACGGGAAAGACGACAATAGCTGTCGACACCATCTTGAACCAAAAAGAATTTTACGATAAAGGAAATCCTGTATATTGTATCTATGTCGCTGTAGGACAGAAAGGTTCTACCATAGCTAATATCGTTCAGACTTTAGAAGACAATGGCGCGATGCCTTATACAATCATCGTCGCCGCCACTGCATCAGACACTGCTGCTATGCAATATTACGCTCCTTTTGCCGGAGCTGCCATAGGTGAATATTTTCGCGACACCGGACGTTCCGCTTTGGTGATTTATGATGATTTATCTAAGCAAGCTGTGGCATATCGCGAAGTCTCGTTGCTACTCCGTCGTCCACCAGGACGCGAGGCTTATCCGGGCGATGTCTTCTACCTTCACTCACGTCTTCTCGAACGCGCAGCTAAGATCGTGAACAACGATGACATAGCTAAAAAAATGAACGATCTTCCTGAATGTCTTAAAGATAAAGTTAAAGGCGGAGGCTCACTCACAGCTCTTCCTATCATAGAAACACAGGCTGGCGACGTATCGGCTTATATCCCGACCAACGTGATTTCCATTACCGACTGACAGGTTTTCCTTGAGACGAACCTCTTCAACTCAGCTATTCGTCCTGCTATCAACGTCGGTATCTCCGTATCGCGTGTCGGTGGTAAGGCTCAGATAAAATCCATGAAAAAAGTGTCTGGAACATTGAAGATAGATCAGGCTCAGTTCCGCGAACTCGAGGCGTTCTCTAAATTCGGTTCCGACTTAGACGCCGCCACTCAAGCAATTCTCGAAAAAGGACGTCGTAACGTACAGATGCTTATTCAAGCTCAGTCGTCACCGATGAAAGTGGAAGAAGAAGTGGCGATGATTTACTGCGGAGTGAATAACTTGATGAAAAGTCTGCCATTAAATAAAATCGCTGAGTTCGAGAAGAAATACATCTCGAATCTAAACTACGACCACGCCGATGTCATGGACAGAATAAAACAAGGTCAACTTGATGACGAGATAACCGACATCTTGAAGAAAGTCGCTGCCGAAGTCTGTGAATCAATGGTTTCAAAATCTTAAATGTTATGGCAAACCTTAAAGAAGTCAGGACGAGAATAGAATCTGTCAACTCTACGAAACAGATTACGAGCGCTATGAAAATGGTGGCGGCATCGAAGCTACGTAAGTCGCAAAATGCCATATTGGCGCTTCGTCCTTACGCAGAGAAGTTCAGTGAGATAATAACAGCCGTAAGTAAGTCAACAAGTAAAGACACGTCTCAACAAGCTCAAAGTTCTTCGTTCAAAGTTCTTCGTTCAACAGACAACAGCCAACAGTTAAAAAGAGTTCTTATCGTTCCTGTTTCTTCTAACAAAGGTCTGTGTGGTGTGTTCAACGCCAATGTGATACGTGCGACGATAAATCTCATCAAAGAAGAATATCAGGAACTTTACGATAACAACAATGTCGATATTCTTTGTATCGGCTCTAAAGTTGAAGATGCGCTGAAGTTCAAGAAATATCCTGTCATAGGAAATGAAAACGAACTCTTAGACAAACTGACTTACGACAATATCGTTCCTTTTGCAGAGACGTTGATGCAATATTATAATGAAGGAAGATACGACAGAATTGTGTTTGTCTATAATCAGTTTAAGAACGCCGCCACGCAAATATTAGTCACGGAACAATTTCTTCCGATTATAAGTCTACAAGACAACGGGTCTACAAGTAGAGACGCATCTCAACAAGTTCTTCGTTCAAAGTTCTTCGTTCTTAGTTCAGATTTCATCTTCCAACCAAGTAAAGAAGAACTTCTTGAGACCATGATTCCTAAATCTTTGAAGTTGCAGATTTATAAGATGTTGTTAGACAGCTTCGCTTCGGAACAAGGAGCTCGCATGATTTCGATGACACAGGCTACAGACAACGCGACGGAGCTTTTGAAAGAATTGAATCTGACATATAACAAAGCACGTCAGTCAGCAATCACCAACGAATTGGTCGAGATTGTCAGCGGAGCTAATGCGATTAACAATTGACAATGAACAATGAACAATGTAAACTGTTAATTCTTAGTTGTACATTGAAATGAGTTCAAATTTATCGCAGTCGAACAATCCTTTGTCGCTGAGTTTTAATTTTGGTATTACCAATAATGCCATAAATTCCATCGTCATGAATGGATCGCTGAGCGTAGAGCCGAGAGTCTTCGACAAATCTTTGATATTCTGATAATCTTCAGCTACTTTAAAAGCGTCTTCGTTTGTCATGATGCCAGCTACAGGCAGAGGCAGACACATCCTCACATCTTTATCATAAACGGCGAAGCCACCTTTATTCTCTATTATCATATTGGCAGCCATTGCCATCGACTCGTCGTCGCAGCCAATCACGATGATGTTATGACTATCGTGTGCCACACTCGACGCAAGAGCGCCGCGCTTCAAACCGAAGCCTTTGATGAAAGCCACAGCAGGCTTCTTCTTCTCATAACGATTTATGACCGCAATCTTCAAGATGTCGTTCTCAACATCACTGACTAAATTGAACGAAGAACTTTGAACATTAGCTGTTGAACTTTTAACTCTGTGCCTCTGCGCCTCTGTGTCTTTGTGAGACGTGTCAGTGTTCTTTGATGAGATATCGTCTCTACTTGGTAGCTTTATTCTCTTCGCTCTTCCGACAAGTTTCTCTGTCAGCAGTTCACCGTTTATGACACCTATTATATTAATGTCACGATCTTCATCAACGACAGTGAAATCATCGGCTGTCACTTTCTCCGCGACGAAATTATTTATCGTATTAATAGGAATACTTTCCAACAACGAGTTTCCGTTTTCTGCCACTAAGATTCCGTCGATATAAGTCTTTAAGATATTGAAATCCTTAAAGTTGTCGATGACGATAAAATCGGCGGGATCGTTTTTCTGAAGCATTCCGACTTCAAGATTATAATGTCGCACTGGATTTATGGTAGCTGCCTTTATCACATCAATAATGTCATATCCCATGTCGATGGCTTTTTTCACCAACTTATTGATATGACCTTTTATCAGCTCATGAGGATGAGCGTCATCGGTACATAGCATCACCTTTTCGGGATAATCCTTGATGATGTCGATGAGAGCGCTGAAGTTGTTTGCCGCGCTTCCTTCACGGATTTGAATCTTCATTCCGTTATGTATTTTCTCCTTAGCTTCTTCTATTGAAGAACATTCGTGATCGGTACTTATTCCTGCGGTGCTGTATTTTTTTAGTTCATCGCCTTTGAGGAGCGGGGCGTGACCGTCGATGACTTTGTCATGATTTTTAGCGGCTTTGATTTTCTTCATGACTTCCTCATCGTTGAACAAGACACCAGGATAATTCATCATCTCGCCGAGATATTTTATGTCGTCGTAAGAGAGAAGCTGTTCTATATCATCGGAATTTAATGTTGCGCCAGCTGTCTCGAAAGTCGTCGCCGGCACGCAACTCGGAGCTCCGAAATAAAACTTGAAAGGCGATTTCTTACCAACTTCAATCATATACTTTACGCCCTCGACGCCTAAGACATTGGCTATCTCGTGCGGGTCGCTGACGGAAGCCACGCTACCATGCGACACAACGAGTCGAGCGAACTCTGTCGGCACAAGTAGCGAACTCTCGACATGAACATGCGAGTCGACGAAACCCGGCATAATGATTTGACTGCTGTCGTTGTCGTCTTCTATTATATCTTTAATCCTACCATTGTCGATAACTATCGTACCTTTGAAAATACGAGACGCCACTACGTCAACGATATGACCGCTAATTTTGTTCATTGTTATAAGTTATGAAGTTATGGAGTGATGGAGTTATGAAGTGATGAAGTTAATTGTTAATTGTCAATTGTCAATTGTCAATTGTTCTATCGCTTTCTGTAAGATGTCGTCCATTGGCTGATAGAGAAGATAGAATGCTTCATCACCGAAGACGTCTCTTGCTACATAAGCTTTGAACAGAGGCTCGGTGAGTTCTCTCGCTTTGGCTTTATCTTTATCATTACCATAAATCTTCTTCTCTTCGGTGCGTCGCATCAGCTCGTTGAACATAGCATCGGTGAAGACGAACTTCTCGCTGAACTTCTTGACGTCGCCATATTCAGCAATCTCCTTGCGATGCGAGTCGGCATAGTCGAAAGCATATTGGAACAATATTCCTGCGTTTGCCATCTTATTGAAGAAATAACGGCTACTGTCATTTTCCAAGGCTACATAAATATCAGGCATGATACCGCCGCCGCCATACACTATCTTACCTTTCGGCGTTATATATTTCAATGAATCAGCGAAATGTATGCTGTCAGCGTTGAACATCTCGCCAGTCTCATAACGTGAATATTCCTCCAAGAGATATTCTTCTTTCGTTCCGGAAAATGGCTTTTGTATGCAACGACCTGTCGGAGTGTAATAACGTGCCACTGTGAGACGCACCGCACCATTGTCGCCGAGATCGAATTGTTCTTGCACGAGACCTTTACCGAAAGAACGGCGACCAATGACGACGCCTCTATCGTTATCTTGAAGCGCGCCTGCCACTATCTCGCTTGCGCTGGCAGAACCTTCGTCGATGAGGATAGCCACGTCATTGTTTTCCCATAAGCCACGATGGCGCGAGAAGACGTATGATCTGTCGCGATGTTCTCCTTCGGTATAGACAATCAGGTTGTTATCAGAGAGCATCTCATCAACGACGCCGACAGCTTCGCCGAGATAACCTCCGGTATTGCCTCTAAGGTCGAGGATAAGTTGCATCATACCTTCAGCTTTAAGTTTCTTCAAAGCATTGACGAACTCCTTATGTGTGGTTGCGGAGAACTTACTGAGTTTGATAAAGCCGATATTGTCGTCTATCATATAAGCCACCTCTACGCTATAAGTAGGAATGACATCCCTTACTATCGTAAAATCAAGAAGTTCCTCGACTCCGCGTCTTTTAATCCTGACATCTACTTTCGTTTTCTTAGGACCTTTAAGAAGACTCATCGCGGTTTTGTTCGTGACTTTCGTTCCTGCCACGAGGCTGTCGTTGACATAGATAATCCTGTCGCCTGCCATGATGCCGACTTTCTCGGAAGGCCCGCCTTTGATGGTGTTGATGATGGCGATAGTATCTTTTTCGATGCGAAAAGAAACGCCGATGCCGTGAAAGTTACCGCTAAGATTATCATTGACATCGTCGAGAATCTCAGGCTTGATATATTCGCTATGAGGATCCATCGACTCGAGCAGTTCGGTGATAGCCTTAACCTGAAGCTCGTTCATATTGACAGTGTCGACATATTCATTCTCTATCAAAGAGAAAATATCGTCGATATACAAATTGTCACCACCTTTAGAGGCAGTGACAATTTCATTTGATTTTGATATATATAAACCAAAATATACGCCAAGGATAAGAATGAAAGCGAATATTATAGGAGTTAAAATCTTATTTTTCATGTTATTAATTTTATGTGATATAAAAAGAGACGCATCAATGTTTACTTATAACATAGAATCATTGATACATCTCCCCAATCATAAATTGTTAATCTTAATTATTCATTGTACATTATCACACCGTTGCACTCGACAGCTGCAATTCCGAGCCTGCTTTCTTGAAGAGACCTTGGAGTACTGTTCCTGGTCCTACTTCAACGACTTCTGTCAAGCCGTTAGCTATCATATTACCCATAGTCTGAGTCCAACGCACTGGAGCTGTCAGCTGAGAGATGAGGTTAGCCTTGATAATATCAGGAGATGTAACAGCTTGACCTGTAACATTTTGATATATTGGGCATATACCTTGGTTGAACTTGGTGTTTTGTATTGCCTCAGCGAGTTTCACGCGAGCTGGCTCCATGAGAGGGCTGTGGAATGCGCCACCCACTTGAAGAGGAAGAGCGCGTTTTGCTCCTGCTTCCTTAAGAAGATGACATGCCATTTCGACACCTTTGAGACTGCCGGAAATGACAACCTGTCCGTTGCAGTTATAGTTAGCTGCTATGACGACTTCGTCTTTTATTGAATTACAAACGTCTTCTATTTTCTCGTTATCCAATCCTATGACAGCTGCCATAGTACCTGGATTCTGCTCACATGCCGCCTGCATGGCATTGGCGCGTGCCGAAACAAGTC
Source organism: Bacteroidales bacterium (assembly GCA_045596465.1). Classification (GTDB taxonomy): domain Bacteria; phylum Bacteroidota; class Bacteroidia; order Bacteroidales; family F082; genus Limimorpha. The sequence goes on from JAZOCI010000102.1 coordinate 39,188, forward strand.
GCAAGCCGTCTTCAAATTGAAGAGTGTCGTTAGCTACCAAAGCAGAAAACTCTCCCAATGAATGTCCTGCAACCATATCAGGTTTGAAGTCGTCGCCTAACATCTTTGCCAAAATCACCGAATGAAGGAAGATGGCTGGCTGTGTGACTCTCGTCTGCTTCAAGTCTTCTGCAGTACCTTCAAACATTATGTCAGTTATAGAAAATCCGAGGATGTCGTTAGCTTTCTTGAACATATCCTTCGCCTTAGGAAATTTGTCATAAAGATCTTTTCCCATTCCAACAAATTGGGCACCCTGCCCCGGAAAAACGTATGCTTTCATTTTTTAGTTGATATTAATAGTTAATTGTCTAATGTTCTTAGTTCTTTGTTCTTTGTTCTTAATTTATGACTTAATCGCGTGAATTACCGAAGAATCTCAACAGATATAAAAAGAGATTTAAGAAGTCTAAGTATAACGACAAGGCTGCGTGCACTGTGATTTTCGCCATGAGTTCGCCGTCGCTGATACCTGCGTTTCCAATCTGTCTTATCTTTTGTACGTCGTAAGCGGTGAGCCCTGTGAAGATGATGACGCCGACAATGCTGATGATATAATCTAATCTCGCGCTGTGCATGAAGAAGTTGACTAATGTGGCGATGATAATTCCTATCAATGCCATAAAAAGGAATGAACCGAATTTTGTGAGGTCGGTATTTGTGGTATATCCGACTACTGCCATCACGCCGAACATGCCTGCGCTGATGATGAAAGTCTTAAATATTGATGCCGTGGTATATGCCCAGAAAATGAAGCTGAGACTCATTCCCATCAAGATGGAATATACGACATACCAAAAAACAGTTTGTTGCACCGACATCTTATTGATTCTCGTCGACATAATGAGGACTATTACAATAGGTGCGAATGTCACTATCCAGCCGAGTGCGCTGACTTTAGCTCCGCCTTGTGGAGTAACTTCCATCAACATGTTCATCAAATTGACGTTAGTTCCGAATAAGAATGCCGTCGCTGCTGTCAAGCCAAGCGCTGCAAACATCCACAAAAACACGTTCGACACCAAAGATCTCTCCATCGATGGACTCATCGTCCTTGGATTGTAATTTTCATTAAATTGATCCATTGTGTTTATTTTTTTATTAATACTTACTTCTTGTATTCATCCAACAACACCTTACATCGCATCTTCATACTATTTGCTATAATTCATCAATGTAAGTTAGAACCGATAAGTTGCAGAAACTCTGCTCGTGTCTCGCTTCGCTCGAAGGCTCCTGTGAAATCTGATGTCGTCGTGACAGAACTCTGCTTCTGAACGCCTCGCATGCTCATACACAAATGTCGTGCCTCTATCACGACTGCCACGCCAAGCGGATGCAACGCCTCGTTGATGGCTTCTTTAATCTGTGTCGTCAGTCGTTCCTGAACCTGAAGACGGCGCGAATAGGCTTCCACAACGCGAGCTATCTTGCTCAATCCTGTTATGTAACCGTTT
>JAZOCI010000103.1:0-3883 GCA_045596465.1 Bacteroidales bacterium
GTAATTAAAAATGTAAAAGAAAATGAAGGTAATTCATACGAGTGATTGGCATATTGGGCAGACTTTACATCAATATTCGCGTGATGAGGAGCATAAATATTTCTTTAACCAATTGAAAGATATTATATTAGAAGAGAAACCGGATGCTTTGATAGTGTCGGGTGACATCTTCCATTCTGCAACGCCGACTGTGGTTTCGCAGAAGTTGTATTATCATACTTTGGTTGAATTATCGCAGTTGTACGATGATTTACAGATAATTGTGACTGCTGGTAATCATGATTCGCCTTCTCGTCTCGAGGCGCCTCGTGAGCTCTGGGAGGCTTTTAATGTCACGGTGGTCGGTAATATCGACTTTTACAAAGAAAGCGAGGAGAATGGGCTTTCTTTCGATATTTCCAAAGTCGAAATTCCTGTTAGGAGGAATGGTGAAATCGTAGGTTGGATATTGGCGATTCCTTTTCTGAATGCTGGCAATTATCCTTCTTTAAAGGAAAATGATACCTATTCTAATCGTGTTTTGTCTTTTTATAATGACTTAAAGGATAACTTGAAATTAAATTTTCAATTTAAAGAAAATCAATCTGTTATTGCAATGGGTCATTTTATGATGAGTGGCGTTAATTCTAATTCCTACAACAAAATGATTGGTGGTTTGGAATCGGTTGCTAAAGAGGATATTTTGTCACTGAAAGAGATTGATTACTGGGCTTTGGGTCACGTCCACCGTCCGCAGTTTGTAGGTGAAAATATGCGTTATTCTGGTTCACCTTTCGCTCTTACTTTCAATGAGATTTATCCTCATTCTGTTACTATTGTCGATATTGAAAATCATAATGTTGACATTAAAATTAGAGAAATAGAGCCTTTGATTCCTGTTGTGGATTTTCCTTCTAAACCAAACTCGTATGATGATGCTCTTTCAGTCGATGATGTGCTTGGAAATATTGAGGAAGTGCTTGATAACGAGTGTTATGTGCGATTGCATGTTAAATCTGAAATGGCTCTTTCTGATGTGACTAACGCCAAGATAATGGATGTCTTTGAGGAAAGAAAGGCAAAATATTGTGGAGTTCAAGTATATCTTCCTGATAATAAAGTAGATGGTTCTGAGAACATCATTCGTACCATTGATGAATTTAAGGCTATTTCACCATTTGAATTGGGTTGTTCGGTATTTAAAAAGAAGAATAACATGGAAATGCCAGACGAAATGAAAACGATGTTTAAAAATGTCTGCGACGAAATAATGAAAATTGAAAATTAAGAACAGAAAATTATAAATAAAGACTGTTGTCTGTAGTCCGTTGTCTGTTGACTTAAATAATTGATTATGAAGATTGAAAAGCTGATAATACAAAACCTTAATTCTATCGAAGATGCTGAAATTGATTTTATGAATAGCGTCTTGGCTAATGAACCTCTGTTTTTGATATGCGGTGAGACTGGCTCGGGAAAGACTACTATCTTAGATGCGATGACCTTGGCTTTATACGACAAAGCTTCTCGTTATGAGAATGTTAGAAATAATGAGAAGACAGAAAACGGTAATAATAACACTAAGAATACTACCAATATTTTGCGTAAAGGCAAGACAGATGGTAAAGCAGAATTACATTTCTCAGTTAAAGATACTAATTATATAGCGACTTGGCTTGTACATAAAACAAAATCAAATACTTATACAACTTCTAACAGAAGGAAGTTGGAAGTTGTTGATGGCAATACGAGAGTCGTCTTGTCGACTAAAATTGAGGAGGTTAATAAGAAAATTGAGGAACTTGTTGGACTTTCCTACGATCAATTTATTCGTTCAGTGATGCTTGCGCAGGGTGAGTTTAGCACTTTTCTTAAATCAAAGAAAAATGAGCAGTCGGAGATACTTGAAATGCTGACTGGAACTGAAGTGTATTCAAAGATCGCTGATGCTGTCAAAAATAAAAAAGGTGAGGCTTTTTATAAGAAAAAAGAGGCTGAGACTTTGTATAATGGATTGAAAGATAATATTTTATCAAAAGATGAAGTCGATGAGTTAAATACACGCCAAGATGAATTGTTGCGACTTATTAATCAAAAAGAGAACGATCTGAAAAAGATAGAGGCGTCAATTGTTTGGTGTAAGAAGAATAATGATTTACAAAGAGAATTTGATGAGGTTAAACGATTGTATGATAATGTTTTAGAGCAAATTAATTCTCAAGAATATAAAGATAATAAATCAGTCGTTGATGATTATTTCAGAACTCAGAAAGAAAGAGAAGCGATTAAGGAATTGCAGCGACTTGATTCAGAATTGCTGAAAATCAATGAGAATATTGAAGATGATATCAAACGTTTTATTAATCTTAAAGATTCTTGTTCTAAAGAAAATAAAAATAAAGATAAACTTATTTCACAATCTTATGAATTGAAACAATGGATTGATAATCATAAAGATAATGAAATAATATCAGATAATCTTAATTTGATTTTAAGTCTTCTTAATGATTTGTCTCAAATTTCTAATTTATTGATTTCTAAAGAGAAAGAGTTGAATGTTAATGAATTGAAGAAAAGTGAGATTACATCACAATTGCAGTCTCTTTCTCAGTCGTTTGAAAATGTTAAAAAATCAAAGGAAGAAGCTGAATCTAATCTTGAAAAATTGCTTCAAAACTTCGATTCTGATGAGTATGAAAAGTTGATTGAAGAACAGAAAAAGTTGAATGAAGACAGAAAATATTACTCAGACAGAAATGTTAAATTGAATAATATTAGAACAGTTTTAGAGCAATATTTGATATTAGATAAAAATATTAGAAATGAGAAAGATAAGTATGAAAATTTAAAGTTATCATTTAATCACGAAAAGGCTAATCTTTTGTCTTTAAAAACGACTTTTGACGCTAAAAATGAGGAGTATCTGAGGCAGGAAAATATGGTCAAGGATTGGGCAAAAGAGTACCGTTCTAAGTTGAAAGACGGCGAGCCTTGTCCTGTCTGCGGAAGTAAGGAGCATCATTATAAAGATGAGTCCGTCGTTCAGTCTTTGTTTGCAGTCATAAGGAATGAGTGGGAGAAATTGAAGGATTCATACGAAAAAGCCAAAGATAATCTTAACAAGACTGAGGCCGAGCTGAATGCAATCTTAAGAAATATTAACGCAGAAGAGAAAAGATTGGAACTTCTGTTAAATAATCTTAACGTACTTTGTAACGGAAATCCGATTTTTGAAATAGAGAAGCTTGATGTTAATATAAAGAAATACAATGACTTAATTCTTGAAGCCGATAAACGAATTAACGAGGTAAATGCCAAGTTGAACGAGTTCGCTCTTGTTAAGAAATCAATTGATGAGGCTCAAAAGAATAAGAAGTCTATTGACGATAATTATGTCTCTATCGAAAAGTCTCTTTCTGTAAAACAGATTGAATATCAACAAATAGAACTGGCTTTAAATACTATCAAGACGATTATCAACGAACAAAAGTTGAAATATACTGAGAAAGAAACATATGTTAATAATTATCTGAAGATTGATAATTGGAAACAGACTTTCGCAGATTCTCAGACTGATTTCATAAAATTAATTAACAATATCTCATCAGAATGGAAAAATAAGACAGAATCGCTTAAAAACACTGAAAATCAAATTGCTAATATTGTTGAAATTCTTGCTCAATGTGAAAAACTTGCATCGAGTTTAAATGACATACTTCCAAATAAATCTGTTGATGTTGTAGAAGAGAGATATTTGTTGCAAGAATTAGTTTCTTTATTTTCAGGTCTTTATGAAAAAAGTAAAGCGCGATTATCGGAAAAGAATAGGATGGAGGAAAGCTTAAATTCTGTTAAGAAAGTAGTTGATGATTTTATCAATAATGATTCTGACATTAGTCTTGAT
>JAZOCI010000104.1:0-5320 GCA_045596465.1 Bacteroidales bacterium
CTTCTTCGCATATCCCGTTGCCCGTCCCTTGCCTACTTTCTCGATAAAACCAGATTCCAACAAATCTTTCAATGTACGTTCAATGGTCGTTTCGCTAATATCGGGACAAAGTATGATTATATCCGATTTCTTTACAATACCGAGTTTCTTCTCAAACACCGCCTTAACTCTATCAGCCTTTGACAACTTGCGGTATTTCAGATGTTCTATGCGGTCTTGGAATTCATTGTATCCTTTCAATACAACTCCCAAGTAGTATCGTACAAATGAGGTGTAATCACTCTTGTTATTATGCCATTCAATGGAACTGTTCTGCAAGGCTTCATAATAGGTTTCCTTTGTCTTTTCTATCAACATTTCCATACTGATATATTTCCCTACGATATAACCGCTACGATAGAGCAACAGCAAGGTCAGCAAACGGCTCATACGTCCGTTGCCATCATTGAACGGGTGGATGCAAAGGAAGTCAAGAATGAACATCGGTATCAGCAGCAATGGGTCGTATTCCGCACTCTCAATGGCATTGTTAAACTCATTACACAAGTTCTCTATTGCTTCGGGTGTCAGAAATGCAGGAATAGGTGTAAATCTGACTCGTTGTTGTCCGTCCTTGCTCGATTCCGCTATCACATTATCTGTGTTCTTGAATTTACCTCCTGTATCGCTACTACTAAAACTATATAAGTCACGATGTAATTGCAGAATATTGTTCGGACGGATAGGGATATACTCGTAACTATCATGGACGGTAGCCAAAACTTCCCTGTATCCTGCAATTTCCTCTTCGGAACGGTTTCGAGGTTCTGCCTTTTCCATTACCAACGCTTCCAATCGCTCGTCTGATGTATATATACCCTCAATCTTATTGGATGCCTTGGTACTTTGAATTTTGGCTATATCCAATAATGCAGTTAATACATCGGACTCTGCTTCTATATACAACTCCTGCTTTCCTCTAAACTCATGCAATGAGGACAACATATTGACAATGTCGGGTGTCAATAGTTGCTTGGGAGTTTCCCTGTAATCAAATGTATGCATATTTATCTTATTTGTCGTTGCAAAGTTAATGCTTTTCTGCCTCATAAAAGAAAAATCTACATCATTTTTGCTGTTTATGATGCAGATTCTAATAAAATGATGCAGATTAAGTGTTCTTCAATCGGTCAAAAGTTCTTTTTTAACACCATATGACTGGCTATTTTCGAATAACTTCAATAGATTTTCAATCCTTTCGCCTTTCGTTAAACAAAAAAAGCAGCCTCGATTTTCGAAGCTGCCTTTGCAGTACCCAGGGCCGGGATCGAACCGGCACGAGTGTTACCTCATCGGATTTTGAGACCGACGCGTCTACCAATTCCGCCACCTAGGCTTAAAATTTCAACGAACTACTGCGTCTCATTTGCGAGTGCAAAAGTAATAATTTTTTTGTTACGGCAAAGAAAAATTTTATATTTTTGCAAAAATTTTAAAATCAATTAAAATTAATGTCATGAAAGAGCCTTTGGTATCAATCTTTTCAGGTAGAGCCACACGTTATTTAGCAGAAGAAATAGCTAAACATTATGGCAAACCTCTCGGTCAATCAAGCGTTTTGGTTTTCTCTGACGGAGAATTTCAACCAAGTTTCGAGGAAAATTTACGCGGTAGAGACGTATTCTTAATTCAATCAACATTCCCACCAACAGAAAATATGATGGAGTTATTGTTGATGGTCGACGCTGCAAAACGCGCTTCAGCACGTAGAATTATCGCCGTTATCCCTTATTTCGGCTTCGCACGTCAAGATAGAAAAGACCGCCCTCGTATCAGTATCGCTGCTAAATTGATGGCCGACTTATTGACAACAGCAGGCGTAACACGTATCATCACTATGGATATTCACGCCGACCAAATCCAAGGTTTCTTCAACGTTCCTGTTGATAACATCTTCGCTTCAAAGATTTTCGTTCCTTATATCGAAAGCCTCAACTTACCTGAGTTGATGATAGCATCACCAGACGCTGGCGGTACTCGTCGCGCTGCTTCTTACGCTAAGATGTTGAACACAGTATTTTCAATATGCCACAAACAACGTTCAAAACCGAATGCAATCGAACAAATGTTGCTTATCGGTGACGTTAAAGATAAAGATGTTATCCTTATCGACGACATGATCGACACTGCTGGCACAATCACAAAAGCTGGTAAGTTGATAAAAGATAGCGGTGCTCGCAGCGTCCGCGCTTTCGCAACACACCCAATATTATCTGGCGAAGCAATGGAAAGAATCGAAAACTCAGTATTCGATGAAGTCGTTGTCACCGACACTATTCCAATCGCTAATCCAAGCAGCAAGATTCACGTCCTTTCAACAGCGCCTCTCTTCGCTGAAGTCATCAAACGTGTTGAAAACTACGAGTCATTAAGCGACTTATTCAAGAAATAAATGTACGGACACATCGAATGTGTCCATTAATAATTATTAACAAATATTTAAAAATTAAATTATGAATTCAGTATCATTGAGCGGTTCTCTTCGTGAGAACGTAGGGAAAAAAGATGCTAAACAATTACGCGCACAAGGCTTAGTTCCATGTGTTATTTACGGTAACGGTAGAGAAGTACGTTTCTACACAGAGGCTAAGAGCTTCAAAACTATCCTCTTCACTCCAGAAACTTACATCGTTGACTTCACAATCGACGGTCAAGTCTATCGTACAATCCTCCAAGATATCCAATATCACCCAATCAGCGACGAAGTTCTTCACGCTGACTTCTTGGAAGTGACAGAAGAAAAACCTATCACTGTATCTCTTCCAGTTCGCACAGAAGGTACATCACCAGGTGTTATGCGCGGTGGTAAACTTAAAGTCAGAATCCCACGCCTTAAAGTTAAAGGCTTAATCAAAGATCTTCCAGCTTTCGTCATGGTAAATATTTCAGAATTGAATGTTAACCAAGCTATCAGAGTTAAAGACCTTTCAATTGAAAACGTAACTCCATTAGTAGCAGCTAACAACATCGTTTGCGACGTTAAAGCTAAGAAATCAGCTATTGCTGAAGAAGAAACAGAAGAATAATAAAGTGCTGAAAGTATTAAAGTACTTAAAGTGCAGAAAGAAAGAGCTCCTGATATTTTCGGGGGCTCTTTTTATGTCTAAAGGCTAAAGTCTAAAGTTAAAAGTCTAAAGTCTAAAGTTAAAAGTCTAAAGTCTAAAGTTAAAAGTCTAAAGGCTAAAGTCTAAAGTTAAAAGTCTAAAGGCTAAAGTCTAAAGTCTGAAGTTAATAAATATGGATTCAAAAAACCTTTCATCTTTATCTTTTGACTTTAGACAAATTCGTATCTTTGTGCCCATGAAATACTTAATTGCTTGTCTCGGAAACATTGGTGTCGAATATGATAACACGCGACACAATATCGGCTTCAAAGTGGCTGATTATCTTAACGAAGATTTAAAAGGAACTTTCAGTACGCAGCGTCTCGCTCAGGTGTCGGAACTGCGTTATAAAGGCCGTACAATGGTGGTGATAAAACCTACTACTTATATGAACCTCAGCGGTAAGGCTGTGAAATATTGGATGCAACAAGAAAAGATTCCTATCGAGAATGTGCTCGTGGTTTTAGATGAAATCGCTCTCCCGCTTGGGACTTTACGTATGAGGAAAAAAGGCAGCGATGCGGGTCATAATGGTCTCGCTAACATCATCGAAAGCTTAGGAACCAATGTGTTCCCACGATTACGCTTCGGTATCGGCGACGACTTCCCAAAAGGAAAACAAATAGATTTCGTTTTGGGAAAATGGAAACCTTCTGAAATTGAAATCGTAAACTCACGATTAGACGTAGCCGCAAGTTTCATAAAAAGCTTCGTCACTCGAGGCGTTGACCTTACAATGAATCAGTTTAATAATAAATAAGTCAACAAGTCAATAAGACTAATGACATAAGTCTAAAGTCTAAAGTTGATAGTTCAAAGTTCTGAGTTCTTCATAAATTTTTCTCTTAATTAGTAAATTATTTTACCATTTTTTGTAAATTTGCAAGTTCTTTTAAAAAATAAGATATGAGAAAGAAATCTTTACTTTTATTAGTGATAATGATGGTTTTAGCTTCATTATCGACAATCAATGCACAAGAAAAGAAGAAATTAATCGGCGATTATTTGTCGATAAGCGGTTGGATGAATATCCAATATGATTATGAAAGACAGCTTCAAAACGACAATTTGACATTGAAAGAGCTCAATACTTTCAATGTTCGTCGCGCTCGTCTTGATGTCAAAGGCAACATCAATCCACATTTGGAATTTCGTCTTCAAGGCGACTTTGCTGTCAGTCCAAAAATGGTCGATGGTTTCGTAAAAATTAAGTTAGCCAAATATTTCAATATCCAAGCCGGTCAGTTTAAGATTCCTTTCACTTTCGAGAATCCACAATCTCCTCTTACTCTCGAAGGTATCGAATACGCACAAGTCATCAGTAAGTTATCAGGTTACAGCGACGTATGTCATGTGGCAACATATTCTGGCGGTCGTGATGTCGGTTTGATGTTCTACGGTAATTTGTTCAGTTTTGAAAGAGACGGAAAAGAGATTCCAATCCTTACATATAAATTAGGTGTCTTCAACGGTAATGGCATGAATAAGAAAGACGCTAATCTTGGAAAAGATATCGCAGGTAGCATCGAAGTCTGTCCTGGCGTAAAAGGTTTGATGCTCGCAGCTTCATATTACGATGGAAATTATATGCTTAATGAAAACTTGGTGGTAGAAGATAATGCAGAAAGAAATCGTCTTACTTTCGGCGGTAAATATGAAAACGGAAAGCTCACAGTACGTTCTGAATATATCTACGGTAAGACAGGTATGGGCGACAAATTCCCAGGCGATTATTATACTCTCAAATCTGACGGCTTCTATGTAGCAGCAGGTTATTGGTTCGACATCAACAACGTACAGAGAATACGTCCTGTGGCTCGTTACGATTTCTTCAGAGAAGACATCACTGAAGTAAATACCAACTCGACATATTATATGGTCGGTATCGACTGGTGGCCAATGCAGAACCTTCGTCTTTTAGTCAACTACACGTTGAAAGATGGATATGATACGAAGAATAAGGTTCATTACGACAACTTTGGTCATTTGTTCCAAGCACAACTTTCAGTGAAGTTTTAATAAAACCTGAAAACCTGAGAAATTGAAAATATGCAAACGTTCAATTCTCAGGTTTTTCTGTTATTTTTTACTATAAAAAAAACTCTAAATACTTAAAAATGAAGACAAGAAAACTAAAAGCATTATTTTTAAATGAAGAATGGCTCATCGTATTATTA
>JAZOCI010000105.1:0-7199 GCA_045596465.1 Bacteroidales bacterium
GTACGTCAGATATGGAATACCGCCGCTGGCTCCAACGCTGCCCAGACTAAAAAAGGCGGTAAATATGTAGATTCTTTCATGGGTTATCTTAATTATTACGATCCAATTTATTTCACTAACAAAGTCTTCTTGCATAAAGCCTGCGCGCAAGATGTTGCCGATACTACTAACGCTCTCGGCGGAATATTATGTCTCTGGAACGACGTACGCGTCGATGACAAGACTCGCATCGCTCTTCATAACGGAATGATTAACGGCATGATGGTCTATGCCGAGCGTTTCTGGAACGGAGGCGAGGGCTCGTGGGAAGAACTCGCGGAGTTTGAAGATAAGATGTCTTATCATAAAAATAATATCGTAAACAATCATGACGTCCGCTGGCATCCTAACGCAACGACTGCATGGAAGATAAAGATTGACGGCAACGACACCTTGTATGCAAGAGGCGGCGCTGTAGACGTCAACGACTTATGTACGGAAAATTCTATAACAGTAGGCGACACTGTCACGGCTTGGGCGTTCACCGATATTTATTCAGAATGCGACACTACGATAAAAGTCTGGGTCGGTTTTGAGGCAGCGGCTCGTTCTAACAGAATCTCCGGCGGTATAGGACCTCAAGGCAAATGGGAAAACCAAGGACGATTGTTCGTAAACGACATAGAATATTTCCCAAATCAAGAATGGAATGAGCCTGAGAAATATGCCTTTCATTTCAACACATGGCATAAGCCTGAAGAAGAGATTCCTTTCACCGACGAACAATTCTATTGGATGCGCGAGCCTGTGACCATAAATCTTAAAAAAGGAAATAACGAAGTTAAGATGTTCATACCGAAGACCTTCAAAGGACAGCGATGGAGTTTTGCCTTTTTGGAAGTCACCGAGTAGAGACGTACCAATTACACCAATGAAAATAAACAATATGTAATTGATGTGCTTTTTTTAGTTGTGGGGTGATGGAGTGATGGAGTGATGAAGTGATGGAGTGATGGAGGGTGTATAAGTCAACAAGTAAATGAAAAATTTATTAAAAAAATAACAACTTTTTTACAATAAAAGTGTTATATTTGCAATATTATATTTGTCCTTATGAAAAAACATCTTTTGGTAATAATATCGTTGATTTTTATGGTGTTGTCGTTCTTCGCCTTCAATGATAGTGTTATTTCATCGGACAATAATAATGACAACAGTTCGTATCTTTTCGACAGACAGCAGTCTGATATAGAGTCGATTTATAATATCGCGAGTTCTACTAAAACCGTGATGCCTGAGTTGCAGAACTCACTTCCATCGCCATCGTTTCGACTACTATCGTCACAAAAGAAAACCCAACAACAATCAATAAACAACATTCTTTTGAAACGCTTCTCTTCAGAAGTGCAACCAACCAAAAACTACAACACAAAATTTTCATTCCCACTGTCATCGAAAGATGATTTGATTGTGATAGTAAGACACCTTATCATTTGATAATTAACAGTTAATAATTAACAATTAACAATTGACAATTAATAGTTATAACTTATTAACTTATTGACTCGTTGACTTGTGGTCTCGTAGTCTCGTTGACTTATTATTAACAATTAAATTTAAAAAATCATGACAAGAAATATTAAAAACGCACAAATAGAATTAATAGAAAAGAAATTTAGCATAACATCATTGATAGCAGGTATAATGTTGATTGGCATTGCCTGTATATTGTTTGTCTATTCCAAAAATATTGAAGGCAATATGCTTTCCTCGACGATGATTTTCGTCGGAGTTATCGCGGCTGTATTAGCCTTATTCCTATTATTTGCCAGAATGAATAAAGAAGTATATACCAAGACCAACTCTCCTATTGTGAAACGTCAGCTTTATTACGATACTGCTGATTTTTATAATCTTAAAAATATAATCGACAATAATGAATTGAATTCGATAGAAAAGTTCAAGAGAGTTGATGAAGGCAATGTGCTCCTTTATGTGCTTCATTCTAAGGATAAGAAGTTCGCCGCTTTGCAACTTTTGAAATATGAGCCTTTCGACTTTGTTCCACAGACGGAGATGAAAGTTCGGGAGTTTTAAATTAATAATGGACGCATTCGATGCGTCCTTACAAAATTGTACGGACACATAGAATGTGTCCATACATAACATAGAATGTATCTACTGTACAAGAAAAATCGTTATCTTTGCAGAAATAGATAACGATTTTTTTATGGAAGACGTAATGACTTTTCTCAATGGTATTTTGATTAACAACAATCGCCCTTGGTTTCAGGAACATAAAGACTTATATCTCAAAGCACAAAATCATATCAACGAAATGACTGTCGAACTCATCGAAGGCATTTCCAAATTCGACTCTTCGATAAAAAATCTCAGCGTGAAAGACTGTACCTATCGCATCTATCGCGACATTCGTTTCTCACCCGACAAGCGTCCATATAAAACACACATGGGAATCTACGTCTGTCCTCAGGGTAAGAAGTCGGGGCTCGCAGGATATTATCTTCATTTTGAAGCTGAAGGCTCGGAATATCTTGGACTTAACGGACTTTATACTGGAATGTATAATCCCGACAAAAACGCTCTCAAGAATATAAGAGAAGACATTTGTTATGACGGAGCCGCCTTTGAAGACGCGATAAAAAAAGCCAAAAACTTCACCTTAGACACATCATGCAGCCTTTCAAAAACACCGAAGGATTTTCCTAAAGACTCGCCCTACGATCATCTCCTTCGTCTCAAACAATATAATCTCATTCAGCCACTTCCAGAAGACATGCTTCATAGCAAACATCTGATAGAATGGGCGTTAGAGGAGTTTAAGAGCTCTTTGGATTTTAATAATCTCCTTAACAGAGCAGCGACTTTTTCAATTGATAATTAACAATTAACAGTTAACAATTGACAATTGACAATGTACAATTTAAAATTGTATAAAAAAATGTTCCCTCGTGCATCAAATTAAAAATCCTTTCGTTCAGTAAATGAAAAAACAAGGAAATGTCGAGATTTGATGAATTACTAATATCATGCAAAAAGCAGAATCCGCAGGCTATGATGGAGATGTATGACATCTGTGCCAAGCCTGTATATAACGCGAGTCTCCACATCGTCATGAATGAATTTGACGCGGAAGAGATAATGCAGGATTCTATCTTGAAAGCATTTGACAATATCGGCAAATTTCTTGGAACAGAGAAAGAGTTTGTGGCTTTCGTGAAGAGAATCGCGATTAATAAAAGTATCGACTGGTTCCGCAAAAACAGAAAAACACCTTTCTTTACTGAAGTAGGTGATGAGGCTGAAGACATTAGCGACGATGATGAAGAGCAGATCTTCTCCTTCGAGATGATAAAAGAGAAGATAGATTCGCTTCCTGCTGGCTATCGAATGGTCATCAACCTTCATCTTATCGACGAACTCGGCTTTGAAGAAATAGCGGAGATAATGAATATCAAGCCTTCTACCGTGAGGTCGCAATATTTTAGGGCGAAAGAAAAACTGAGGAAAGAGTTGGCAGTTAAGAGTTAACAATTAACAGTTGACAATGTACAATTAATAATTAACAATGAATGATGAACGATATTATGGAAAAGTTAATAAAAAATAACAGAGAGAGACTGATGTCCGACTTGCCTGCTGGTCATAGGGAGCGTTTTGCGATGAAGATGATAAGTCGGCAAGACGCAGAGACGCAGAGACGCAGAGATTTGGGCGTTGGAAGAACAAGGAGATTATGGCTTGGGATTGCATCTGCGGCAGCGGTGCTGTTAATCTTAATTTTAATTAACAAACAAGAGACAATACATCCTTATATTTATGAAGAGAGTGAGAAAATGGCGGAGATGCGTATGCTTTATGAGACGCAGCTCAACGAGACCATCGTCATGCTTGAAAACGTATTGATGAATGTAGATGACTCGACAAGAAATGAAATCAATAAAGTGATTGATAATCTGACATCAACGACAGAGATGCTTGCGGATATAGCGCCGCTTCCTGAAGATAAACAACTCGCGATAGCATCGCAGGTATATAAAAATCAGATGGAGACATTAAATATTATTTATAGAAAAATCAACCAAAAAGAAAGGAGATAGTTATGAGAACTAAGGCAATTTTAACATTGTTGTTATGTTTTGTCATCGCGACGGGATTTGCAAATTCTGATATGACTTTCAACGGTTTAGAATATGAATATAAATACGAGAAAAAGAGAGTCATCGACGCTAACTTCGAGGCGAAGGCTAATCATAATCTACATCTTTACGGAAAATACAGCGACTATAAAATCGTTACATGGAATGAAAATCGCGTGAGTTTTCATGTGGAGATAATAGTGAAGTCTAACAAGGAAGATGTCGCTAAGGAAGCCGTCAATAATATCGACGTGGAATTTAATAACAGAAAAGACGAAGCTACGATAGAAGCAAGAACCGTATTTAAAAAGTATACCTTTAAGAATATTAGTTATGAGATTGATTATTACGTCATGATTCCTAAGGATTTATATCTCGTAATCGACAACTCTTATGGCAATGTAGAGATTGACAAACTGAACAAAAACCTTGACTTGGAATTGGATTACGGCAACTTCTCTGTCGACAGTATTTTTGCCAATGCAAAACTTGACGTGGATTATGGCAATGTTAAGATGAAATATGCTGATAATGTGACAGCTGTGATCGACTATGGTAATATCCGTATCAATTCAGGAAATGAAGTCGATGTTAAGATGAGTTACGGCAATATGAACTTAGATGATGTCAGGACGCTGGATGCAAATTGCAGATATTCCGATGTGACATGTTCCGATACAGATTATGCTAATTTAGATATGCAATATTCCGACATTTACTTAAAAAAAATTAAGGAAGTGACAATATACGGCAGATATAGCGATGTTGAAATAGACCGTCTCTTAAAGAAAATTAACTTCATTTCTGATTATGGCGACATAGAGATTGATAATGTAGATAGAGATTTTGAGCTCATCGACATCAATGCTAATTATGCCGATGCCGATATTACTCTCAGCGATGGAAATAGTTTTTCGTATGATATATCAGTGACTTACGGCGATATTAATAGTCATTATCTCAAAGATAAATCGACGAGATATATAAAAGAAGATAACATGACTTCGTTGAAAGGAAGTTTCAATGATGCTACAAATGCTCATTATATCAACATAGATTTACGATACGGAGATTTAGATTTTGACTTTTAAATTATATTAACAAAATAAATATTTACAATTATGAAAAGAATAATATTAACTTCGTTATTCATAGCCTTAGTTATGAGCGTATTTTCTCAGGAGATGAGAAATGACACTGTCGTCGTCGATGGTAATAATATAGAAATACTTATCAAAAATAATAAGGTAAAAGTCACTGATAGTGAAAATGGTTTGAAGATCAATGTGTTTTCCGTGAATAAAGACGGTGAAACGGAGAAATATCCGTATTACGAAAGTCGTTATGAAAATGGTGACGACGGAGTGAAAGAGAGAAGGAATATCTCGATAAACCTTCCGATAGAACCGACATTTGTAAAGGATGAGATGACTCGTACATTGAAATTCAATATCTTCGAATCTATATATCCTACTATATATTATGCTTATTCAGCGATGATAGGCTTTCCATTTTCAGATTATAGTTTGAATTTTAATTTGCAGAAGGCGAACTCGTTTGAATGGGGTATGTATCTTTTCCAATATGACATCTGTCACAATAAAAGAAAAACGATAGGTCTGACGACAGCACTCGGATTCTCGAATACATATTTTTATAGTTCTAATATTTTAGGCACGACGAGTACAGATGATAGTAACAATTACACATATTTCTACCGTCCTGCCGATTCAAACGAAGAAGGAAATCCTATCCCTGATGGTTTGTCGGGTACTTACGCTCCAGACAAAATTGATGATGGTTATTATCGTTATTGGAGTTTGCGTCTGCCTATTAGCGTTCAATTCCAATGGCGTGTCGGTGGCAATAAGATGGCGTTTTCATTCGGACCAGAATTTGAATGGCGTTTCTCGATGAAATCATTTACTTATTTGCAAAACAATAAATTAATGGTCTCAGATAATTTGGCTTACAATCCGTTCGGTGTTAACGCATTGGCGGTGTTGAATTTCAAGAGTTTCGTCATCTTCGGAAGAACAGGATTGACACAATTGTTCAATCAAGACAATAGTCCCATCAGAGTCACTCCTGTCAATTTAGGTATCGGATTCAGTTTTTAAAATATTGACGTTATGATTATGTTGAGACTCTACTCCATCACTTAATAACTCCATCACTTAATAACTCCATCACTCCATCACTCCACAACTAAAAAAGACGTGTCAATGATATATTATTTATTTTCATCGGTATCATAGACGCGTCTCTACTTGTTGACTTGTAGACTTATTGACTTATAAAAATCACCTCATTCATTCTGATGTCGTTGTCTTCGGTCGGGACGCTATCGACGAGTTGGAAGTCGAAGCATATACCTATTCTTGTGACATCTAAGTGTTTGCAGAGAAATCTGTCGTAGTAGCCTTTGCCTCTTCCGATGCGGTTGCCGTTTTTGTCGAAGGCTACGCCAGGGACTATGATTAAGTCGTAGCTGCCGTTATAAGGTTCGTTTTGAGGTTCAAGGATGTTGAAGTCGCCAATGGCAAAGTCGGTGTCTTTAGAAAGTTCTACGGGAATGATGTCGTCGCCGACAACGGTAGGAAGTATGATTTTCTTTTCGTTACGCCATCTTTCTAAAAAATCATGAGTGTCGACTTCGTCAGGAAGCGAGCTGTAGAGCATGACAGTCTTTGCCTCAATAAAAGATTTATGATTTTCTAATTTGTTAAGAATCAACTTCGATTGCTCGAGAAGCTCTTCCTTTGAATGTTGCTTCTTCAAAGCTTTAATATGAGACCTTAATTCTGTTTTGTTCATGATTATTGATATATTTTAGTGGACACATTCAATGTGTCCTTACAATTTCACCATCCATTTGTACGGACACATCGCATGTGTCCATATAAATTCCTATATAATCAGTAGTATGATATTGTATTATCTTGCAAAGATAATCATATTAGTTATTACACTTATCTTAAATCCCATTTTATAGGATTATTTTCTATATATTCAGCTATGTTGTTCATCTCGTTATGATTCCGAATTATTCTGTCATGA
>JAZOCI010000106.1:0-7836 GCA_045596465.1 Bacteroidales bacterium
TAATTTATTATTAATCAATTAAAAAGAAGAAATTATGTCAGCAAAAATGAGATTACAAAGACATGGTAAAAAAGGTCAACCTTTCTATCATATTGTAATTGCAGACGCTCGTGCACCACGTGATGGTCGTTTCATTGAAAAAATCGGTACTTACAATCCAGTAGCACAACCAGCTCAAATCAACATCAACTTTGACAAAGCATTAGACTGGTTAAACAAAGGTGCTCAACCAACAGACACAGTACGCTCAATCCTTTCACAAAAAGGCGTTTTGTTAAAGAAACACTTATTGGTTGGCGTTAAGAAAGGTGCTATGACAGCTGAACAAGCAGAAGTCAAGTTCCAAAACTGGATGAAAGAAAAAGAAGCAAAGGCAGCTGAATTCGTAAGAGTAAACGCAGAACAAAAGAGAGCTGCTCAAAAAGAAAGATTAGAAGCAGAAGCTAAAGTTAACGAAGCACGTATCGCTGAGTTAGCTAAGAGAAGAGCAGAAGCAGCAGCCGCTGAAGCAGCAGAAAACGCAGAAGCAGCTACAGAAGAAGCTCCAGCAGCTGAAGAAACAACAGAAGCAGAAGCTTAAGGTTGTTATTAACCACAGATTACGTAGATTACACAGATATAGTAATGTAATCTTTGGATAAAACTAATCTTGAAATAAGAAAAATCCGTCGGAGAAATTCGGCGGATTTTTTTATCCACGAAAAGGCGCGAAAGAGACACGAAATGTTTTATACCTCTACCCTTTCTTGACAATCAAAATCTTCTCGTTTTTAAAAGAGTAAGTCAGCATATTTTGCAAGTCTACATTTTTTATTTGACGATTGAAATAGGCTTTTTCAACGTCGCTTTCGGCAACGACTTCAAGGAGTTCGTTTTTCCTATTTCTTATCTCACATCGTCCAGAATTGTATGTTATCACAAAAAGACTCTCGTCATCGTTGAAATCGGCGAAGTTGACAGCTTCACCATTCCCAACCTTCCTGAGAACAGTGCCGCTGTCAGTTCTTATATAAGCATCGCCACTGGGCTTTATTTCAAAATAATTCATGTTTTTAAGTTGCCAAGTTACTAAGTTACTAAGTTGCTAAGATTATATTGAGAGTTCCAACAGTTTTTTAAATTTTAATTGATTTTGCAAATATAAAGCTAAGAAGTTAGACATCGACAATATCACCGCAACTCTTCATTGTTAATTTACATTATTCATTACCAACTATCAATTCCTAAAAATAATTCCATTGCTGTCGTAATCGACAATTATCGGCTTATCCTTATTCACTTTATCCGATAATATCATCTTCGACAAGTCATTGATAAGCTCACGTTGCATCATGCGTTTTACAGGTCGCGCGCCATAACGGACATCATAGCTCGTTTCTGCAATATGTTTCATGGCTTCCGAAGTCATCTCAATCTCGATGTCGTTTCTCTTCAACATCTTCTTCAAAGAATGGAACTGCATAGCCACCACATTGACAATCTGCTCCTTCGACAATGGCGTAAACATAATGATGTCGTCAATACGATTTAAGAACTCAGGCTTCATAAACTGACGTAATATCTCCATCACCTTATTACGCATCTCATCAAAGTCAGCTCCTGCTCCCGTCCCCGTTCCCGCTCCCGTTATCATCTCCTGTATCGCCATCGCTCCGATGTTCGACGTCATGATGATGATTGTGTTTTTAAAATCGACGAGACGTCCTTTATTATCAGTCAATCTGCCGTCGTCTAATATCTGAAGCAGAATATTATAAACATCTTGATGTGCCTTTTCTATCTCATCGAGAAGAACTACTGAATAAGGTTTACGACGTACTGCTTCTGTCAGCTGGCCACTTTCATCGTAGCCCACATAACCTGGAGGCGCTCCTATCAGTCTCGAAACGGAATGACGTTCCTGATATTCTGACATATCAATTCGCACCATATTATTCTCGTCGTCGAAGAGAAACTCCGCCAATGCCTTGGCTAATTCCGTCTTACCAACACCCGTCGTTCCCAAGAAGATGAACGAACCTATCGGTCGATGCGAATCCTGAAGCCCTGCCCTGCTCCTACGTATCGCGTCCGACACCGCCACGATAGCCTCATCTTGTCCCACGACACGTTTGTGTAATTCCTTTTCCAAATTGAGCAGCTTCTCGCGCTCGCTCTGCATCATCTTATTCACAGGGATGCCCGTCCAGCGTGAGACGATCTCCGCAATATCTTCTGCATTAACGACTTCATCAATAAGCGGATTGTCGCCTTGAGCTTTCTTCAGCTCTTCTTTCGCAAGTTCTATCGCTTTCTCGGCATTAGGAATCTTACCATAACGCAGCTCTGCCACGAGTCCGTAATTACCTTCTCGCTCAGCGGTCTCAGCCTCATAACGATAGCGTTCTATATTCTTTTTCTCATTCTGTATCTTCTCGATGAAGCCTCGCTCCGACTCCCAACGCGCTTTAATCTTATCGCGTTCGTTGCTGAGTTCCTCAATTACTTTTGTCAGTTCCTCCACTTTCTTCTTATCGTTCTCGCGCTTAATAGCCTCGCGTTCAATCTCAAGCTGGCGAATCTTACGTTGTATATTCTCAAGTTCTTCGGGCAAAGAATTGATTTGCAATCTCAGTCGCGATGCTGCTTCATCAACGAGGTCAATGGCTTTATCAGGAAGGAAACGATTTGATATATAACGTATTGAAAGGTCAACGGCAGCTATTATTGCCTCGTCTAAAATCCTCACCTGATGATGGTTCTCATATTTTTCTTTAAGTCCTCTCATGATAGAGATAGCGTCTTCTTCTGAAGGCTCATCGACCATAACTATCTGAAAACGACGTTCAAGTGCCTTGTCTTTCTCAAAATATTTCTGATATTCGTTCAGCGTCGTAGCTCCTACAGCTTGCAGTTCGCCTCGAGCAAGTGCCGGTTTCAGGATATTAGCCGCGTCCATCGCACCTGATGTCGCGCCTGCTCCGACTAAGGTGTGTATCTCATCAATGAAAAGCACTATTTCTCCTTCGCTTTCAACCACTTCTTTCACAACGTTTTTCAGTCGTTCTTCAAACTCGCCTTGATATTTCGCACCTGCTATCAGCGCTCCCATATCCAAAGAATATACTTTCTTAGATTTAAGATTTTCAGGTACATCGCCATGAATTATTCTTTGCGCAAGTCCTTCTGCTATCGCCGTCTTTCCCACTCCTGGCTCACCTATTAATATTGGGTTGTTTTTAGTACGTCGCGAAAGTATTTGCAGAACTCGCCTTATCTCATCATCGCGTCCAATGACGGGATCTAACTTCCCTGACGAAGCTAACTCATTGAGGTTTCGTGCATAACGATTCAATGATTCGTAATTTTGGTTTGAGTTGTACGATTGATTGTTATTCATTTTTTATATTTTTTTGGTTGTTTGTATAATCTTTTATTTTTGGGCGTTCCGGCTACGCCGTCGGGCTTTCCGCTCTATCTTTGCTCGCTTATCCCGCTTCCCGTTCCCGCTTCCCGTTCCCGCTCCCCATTCCCGTTCCCATTTCCCGCTCCCATTTCCCGTTCCCATTTCCCGCTCCCCATTCCCATTTCCCGTTCCCTAAAAAAGCTCGCAAAGGATGCCGCTCCAATCCCTAACGCATAGCGGCTGCTAATAATAAATCCGCCTCTCCTACATCAAAATTATTTCCATTTCATAAAAAATGACATTTTGTCATTATAATGTTAATAACAATTAACAAAAGAAAAATCTTTACTGACAAGCAATAAAAGATGCTGTCACGCATTAATTTTATATGGAAATTTCTTATATTTGCAAATCATGAAAATATCGAAATCACATAAAACAACAAACTTAATAAGATTCTCTATCTTATTGATTTTCTTAACAAATTTATTCAGTCTCAAAGCACAGAACTGCGAAATCAAGATTGACGACTGGGTCAGTTTTCCAGTGTGTTACGGAGAAGAGATCACGATGAGTGTCAATACCAGCTCAAGTTACACATACCAATGGACCAAGAACGGAATCGACATCAGTGGCGAAACCAATTTTTACTTCACAGCAAAAATCACTGAAGACGGCGTCAGATATGGCGTAAAAGTCTTTGACGTTCAAACACAAGAAGAATGTATCGATGAAATTACGATAGAAATGCTTGAGACTTTCGACATCGAATTCGAACAAACACAGCTGACTTGTAGCAACAACAACGCCGAGAACGGACAAAACGCGAAAGTCATTGCGATAGCTTCCGGAGACAATTATAAATCATTCGCCTACGAATGGTGGTCGAACAACGACAACATCTGGACGAATCCGAACAACCCTCAGGAAGCCATCGGCTTGAAAGCCTGGAAAGAATATCACGTTGATGTAACCGGCATCACCAACGAAGGCGACACTTGTGTCAAAACAGCCTCCTTCACTCCGAGAGCCTACCCTAACCCAATCTTAAAAATCATCTCAGATCCGAAAGACACTGCTTACATACAAAATCCATACGTCACTTTCAGCTTTGACGGTGACATAGATTCCGTCGAATACAACTCATGGTCGTGGGCTTTTTACGACAATCCCGACAAACCAAGTGAAATCACAAGCACTTCTATCTTGGAAGAACCTACAAACATCTATGCTCAGACTTCTAAAGCTGGTAGTCCATTCAGAGTGGAATTAAACGTAAAATCAGCAAATTACGGTTGCGACACCACATTCTCTGCCGACATAATCGTCTTGCCTGTAAAACTGAAAATACCTAACATCTTCACACCTAACGGCGACGGCATCAACGATTATTTCATCATCGACAATGATCCAGCAGCAGCGGGGAATAACGAAGAAGAAATAAAGAGAGGATTTGAATATGATTCCTATAACCCATTGAACGACTATTATCTAAGAACAAAGTTAACAGTCTTCAACAGATGGGGACGAATCGTTTATAAATCATCAAATTATCAGAACGACTGGGACGGCGACAAATTACCTGACGGCACGTATTTCTATGTTTTAGAATGTGTTGGAGAACAAGAAAATCATCGTTATCAAGGTTCTGTGACAATTTTCGGCAGCGGAAGGTGATATAGTTTACAATTGACAGTTTACAATTAACAATTAACAATTGACAATTAACAATGTAGAGACATATCAATTATACAAATAAATATTAACAATAATAAATTGATACGTCGGAGAATGAGATTAAAACAATAATAAAAAATAAACGTTAAAGAATAAAAACGACAATGAAAAGAATCATATTATCATTATTAATAATCATAAGTTTGGTATCGTGTGAGACAAAGGAAAGCAAGTTAGATACGAGTTTGGTAAACAATCCGAGTTCAGCTGATGGCATAAGAAAAGGAAACAATGTTCCTGCAATTAAATTTGAAAAGACAGAACACGATTTCGGTAAGATTTTACAAGGCGAGCAGGTGAGCTACACTTTCAAGTTCAAGAATGTAGGCGATGCCCCATTGATAATAACCAACATAGAAAAGACATGCGGTTGCACATCACCAGATTATTCCAACGAACCTATCAAACCAGGAGGAGAAGGAAGAATAACAATAACTTACGACAGCAAAGGTCATAAAGGCTTCCAAAACAAACGACTCGTAGTGAAAGCAAACACCAATCCTTCGGAGACAATATTAAGGATCAAAGCACAAGTAGAAAATATTAACACATTTTAAATCAAGTAATTATGAACATTTTAAACATGTTTTTGCTTCAAGCACCACAACAACAATCCTCATGGTCAGGCATCTTTATGATTGTTTTAATCTTCGTCGTTTTCTGGTTATTCTTCATCAGACCACAAAACAAGAGAGCTAAGGAACAACAGAAATTCCGTGAAAGCCTAAAGAAAGGCGACAAAGTCGTCACTATAGGTGGTATCCACGGTAAAGTTGACGAAGTTAAAGAACACACCGTTATCGTCAGCGTTGACCACAACACAAAGATTGAATTTGAAAAATCAGCTATCATTCCTAACGCAAGCCAAGTAGGTGGCGCAGCATAATCTTATTTCACAGATGGCAAGAAAGAAAAACAGATCGCAGACATTTCAACAGTTCAGCAACATGATGTCGTTTGTTGCGATTGCTACTTTGTTATGGTTAATAATCAAATTATCAGCTAATTATACCGTAACAGTGCCTCTTACCATCAACATCAAAGACGCTCCGTCTGACATGGTCTTGACAAACGGAACGCAGAAAATCAAGGTTACATTATCGACAAGTGGCTTCGAACTGCTGAATTATTATTTCAAGCCGACAGCGAGACGCAAAGTCGATATTTCGTTAGAGGAGGTGCCTTTGCATAAAAACAGCGAAAGCACCTACTCTTTCAACAGCAGCTACGCCAAGGAGAAAGTCGCCAATTTCCTAACCATCGAACCTAACGAAGTTTCATTCGACGAAAACAGAATCATTCTCAACATGGAACAGTTGGATTCCGTGAGAGTGAAGGTCATTCCAAACGTCGACCTCACCTACGAGAAACAATATAACAGATTGGGAAAGATACATCTGATGCCAGACTCCGTCACGATTTATGGACCTAAAAACAAGATTGCGGCGATAGATAACGTACACACACAGAACCTTACGTTAAGAAATATTAACCAAAATATCGACACCAACCTACCACTCAAACTCGACGAGACAGTGAACACTAACTGCAAGGAAGTCAATGTCAAGATATTCGTTGAGAAATACACAGAAGCCATCGCCAATGTGCCAATCACAAACGATTCTAAACAGAAATTAAGACTTTTCCCCGACAAGGTAAGAGTCAAGTATATAGTATCTTTGACAGATTACAACATCACAAAAGAAAACTCTTTCAAGGTCAATATCGACACTGCCGACATCAACACCGACAACAATTTCCTTCCGATATATCTCACTGATTATCCTAACAATACGAGAATCATCAGCATTGAGCCGAAGGAAGTCGAATACATCATAATAGAAGACAATGAAAATTAAGCGCGTCGGGATAACAGGCAATATCGGTAGCGGCAAGAGTCTCGTCTGCAAGATATTCAACAATCTTGGAATCAACACTTTCTATTCCGACGAAGAGACGAAGAAATTGTATTTACTTCCTGAAATAAGAACACAAATCGTAGATTATTTCAAAGACGAGGTGTATTTCCATGACGGCAGTCTGAACAAGAAGCTCCTCTCCTATCATCTCTTTCAAAACCCCAAGGCTCTGCAATTCATAGAGACGCTTCTATATCCCAAGTTAAACGAGACTTTCGACAAATGGTGTGAGCGACAGACTTCAGATTTCGTATTGTTCGAGTCGGCGATACTTTTCGAGAAGAAATTTGAAAGTCAATTCGATAAAATCATATTCGTCTCAGCACCAGAAGACATAAGGCTTCAACGTGCCATGCAACGCGACAATTGCAATGAAGAAAACGTCCGCTCAAGGATGCGACTGCAGTGGAACGAAGAAACGAAAATCCAGGAATCAGACTTCGTCATAATTAATGACGGAAAACAGATGTTGTTTCCACAAGCTGTTGAGATCTGGAAAGAATTGCAAAATAAATACAATTTATAATTTCTAAATTTCAAGTCACACATCCGAGCACCTTTACAGGATTATATTCCAAATCCTTCAATGTACATTATACATTGTTAATTGTTAATTGTTAATTGTTAATTGTTAATTGTTAATTGTTAATTGTTAATTACTACTGATGCAATAAATTTTTATTAAAATAATTTTAGTTCTTTGACATTTTGGTTTTCGATTGTTGGTTGGTCTTTTGCGAGCAACTCTCGAATAGGTGTTTTAGCGAATGCTGATACGCCCAAGATTCGAGCAAC
>JAZOCI010000107.1:0-18299 GCA_045596465.1 Bacteroidales bacterium
CATTGAGTGATGAAATTTTAAAAATCGAGCACTCATTGAGGGATTTTTTAGTATGTTTGCATTTTAAATAACAAACGACAAAAGTCTAAAGACAAAAGGAATGGACGAAGGTCTGTAGTCCGTTGACAAAATAAAGAAAGAAAATGCAGAAATTCATAAATAAATTAGAATCGTGGTTAAAAGACGGAAGTTTTGTAAAGCTGACATTATCTAAGACAATAAGACAACAAGACAACAAGACAACGAATTTTGCCGATATACGTAATGTCTATGTGAAACCTATTATCCTTCGTAATGAGAAAATGTATTCTTTTACTTATCGTTACGAGCGTCGCGACGAGACCAAAAATTATGACGCCGAGCAAACTTTGGAAGTCATTACAAATCTTATTTCAGAAATATTTCTCAACGCTACCTTGTTTACTTTGACTGAAGACGTGACGCTTCTCATAAGTAAGAAAGGCAAGGCTACTGTCATGTCAAAGCCTGTGAAAGAACAACGTGAGCAGAATGTGGAACACGACAAGGTGAAGAATCGTCTGATAAATCCAGAGAATCCTTGGTGGTTCAAGCTCGGACTTACGACACGCGAGGGGAAAGTGACTGCCGACATGCAGCATAAGTTCAAGCAAATTTGTAAATATGTGGAGATTGTAGATGGCGTTATGAAAAACGTGAAGTTCGACGGCAAGATACGCATCGCCGACATGGGCGCGGGAAAAGGTTATCTCACTTTCGCCTTGTATGAATATCTCACTCAGAAATGCAAGTACGACATCGCGATGGAAGGCGTGGAGATTCGTCCCGACTTGGTCGTGAAAATCAATGAGATTATCAAAGAATCTGAACTTAAAAATTTCCGTTTCGTCGAAAGCAGTATTGACGCTTACGTTTGTCAACAGTCAACAGTCAACAGACAACAGACATCCTCCAAAGTCTCAGATTCTCAGGTTTTCAGGTTTTCAGATTCTTTAGATATTTTAATCGCTCTTCACGCCTGCAACACTGCCACCGACGACGCTATTATAAAAGGTATAGAGTCGGGAGCGAAGCTGATTATATGCGCTCCTTGTTGTCACAAGCAGATCCGTCAGGAGATGGAGAAGTCGAAAGTCGTCGATGCTATAACGCGTTACGGCATCTTCATGGAACGTCAGGCTGTGATGATTACAGACACGATACGCGCCTTGATATTAGAATATTTCGGATATAAGACACAGGTGATGGAGTTTATAGAGATGGAACATACTCCGAAAAACGTGCTTCTCGTCGGACGGAAAATCGGTGAGCCGAGTGCTGAAGAGAAGACAAAGATTCTTAACGAGATAAACTCTTTGAAGGAAAGATACGGAATCGAGAAGCATTATTTGGAATTAGTAATGAGGAATTGAATATCACAATTCCTAAATTAAAAAGAGACGCATCAATGTTAGTTTTTGTTACAGGAAACATTGGTACGTCTTTATATTCATTCCTAATTACTAATCCAAAAGGCTCATTGTCTTAAAAGAGCTCTAAATATTCCCTCAGTGTTTCTTCAGAGAAGTTTTCGTATTTATCGAAATATTCATGCCAGATGGGAAGCAGCTCCAAGTCGCCACGTAAAACCTTATGTGTGTTGAAGATACTTCTGAACAGCCAATTCATAAAATCGGAATTTAACAAATCTACGACTTGACGATATGTCAAAGTAAAATCATTATTTAATATAAAAAGATTGGCACTATTCAAAATATATCGTTGCTCAGTATCATGGTAACA
The DNA here is from genome assembly GCA_045596465.1 of Bacteroidales bacterium. GTDB lineage: Bacteria > Bacteroidota > Bacteroidia > Bacteroidales > F082 > Limimorpha. Next base: position 1,762 of record JAZOCI010000107.1, read on the forward strand.
TACAATTTTGTCGGAAATAAATCTGTATATTATCTTCTCTTTTGCCTTATAAAAACCGACATCTGCCACCTGACGGCATCCTTCTAAATTTTTATTAACAAACAAATACGGCTCATTCAACTTATCCTTAAAGACATCTTTACCTCTGAAAATCGGGACGAGATTTTCCCCTTTCTCCTTCTTACATATCTTATCATTATTTCCCGTAATAATCCCCAAAGCCCATGTCGCATTGTCTTTCAAAGTGATATGAGGTTTTGAAAACACTTTACGTATGACATCGTTTTCTTTCTCTTCAATATGAAAATTCAAGATATGTTTCGGTATATCACAAAAACTCTCCTGCGAACGTAAATGTTTTTTAACATTATAAATCTCACATGAGATATTGGCAGATGTCTGTTGTCCGTTGTCTGTCGTCTGTTGTCCTACAAACGCCATCGCCTTGGTCATCAAGCCTTTGAAGGCTTTACCATAATCAACAAAACGTTTTATCTTTAAAGTCAGTAACGACTTCCTTGCATCTTTAAACGACGTGATATTGAAAAAAGCATCTGGCAACAAAAATCCTATCGTGCCATTTTCCTTCAACATTCTCAAAGAAGCAAAATAAAACAATGACGAAGTGTCGCAACTATTTCCAGAATTGTAGAAATCAGAATATCTTTTCTTATCTATCTTATTGATTTTCTTTCCCCAAGGCGGATTGGTAAAGATATAGTCAAATCCGAGAATCTGAGAATCTGAGAATCTGAGACTATTGTCCGTTGTCTGTAGTCTTAAAAAATCCTCACAAAAAATATTATTGCTTTCGTAACCGCATAATTCCCTGATTCTCTTCTTTGTTATCACAACCGCATTCTCGTCAGTATCAAAGCCATAGACATTTTCTGGAGAAAATCCTCTCTTTATCGCTTCAATGATAAAATTACCTGAGCCACAACAAGGATCCAAAAAGGTTTTATCTTCAACATTTTCAATTTCGCGCATCATATCCTCGACGATATATCGAGGCGTGTAATAAATTCCTTCCTTGTTTTTGTAAGAATCCGACAATGAAATTTCATATTCATCAGAAATATCGTCTCCCGACTTACTCGATTTTATATCAGCAGAAACCTTATCCGTCAACGACTTATGATTATGCAAATCTTTATATTGCTTATTGGCTCGCGAAGAGAGTTTATCTTTGTTGAGATAATCTCTCTTAAAATCATCAAGACATTCTTGAGACAAGGAGTTGTTAACAGTTTTTAAGATTCCTTCCTTAATCCAATTATGAATACTTGTGACAGAGACATTAAGTTGCTCGGCAGCAGATTTTAAGGAGAGGGGGGTCAATTCATAATTCATAATTCACAATTCATAATTCATAATTAGAGTGAATTCTCGACTTTCAATTTTCTGTTATCAACTTCAAAAGCAGATCCGTTGCTTCTTCAATATTATAAAAATGCTTCATATTTTTCTTACGTCTCTCGATCTGATGAGCGTCGAAACGTCGTGGCATCAGCTCATCGACAGCAAATCTAATCGCATTCTGATCGTTGACGATATAACATAAGCCATTTACGTCCAAGCCTTCAACCATCTTGTCATTAACAAGGCAGAATCGTCCGTTATATAAGATATTCAACAGTTTCAACTTAAGACCGCTGGCCTGCTCTGTCACCAAAACATTAATATGTGCATGACGTATCAAGTCAAACAAAGTCTGATCGTCGGGGCTGTCAATAAGCTCAATATTAGGAACTTCCTCTATCATTTTCACCAAATGTTCCGGAGGATTCATGCCTGCGATTTTCAATTTCACGTTAATTTTCTTAAACGTTTCAACAAGATATTCCGCGGCAGAATAATTCTCTGCAACCGACAGATTTCCATGATATAAGACGTAGTCGCTACTACCCTCAAGAATATCCACTTCAGTATAAGCATTATACGCTGTCATCTTATAAACATTCTTGAATTTCTCATAAAAATATTCGTAGTCTTTTTGTGAAATCGCCAATATCGCTTTAGCTTTACCCATTATCGACTCGAAATTTTTCAGCTTCGTAACTTCCTGTTTCAGATAGAGTTTCTTTTTCGCATCGACTTCATTCTTTGCAAGATGGTCGTAATATTCATGTTCTACATTATGCGCTCTTACGATGACATTTCTGTCTTTAAACTCCTCATGCATCAAGATGCTGCAACAATACAAGCCTTCCAACAAAATCGGATAATCGTCTTTCAAGAGATTTGCTCGCAACTGTTCACAATCGCGAGAACAGACTATATAAGGCACCGCATTAAACAGCTTCGTTATCTTATTGTCTGTCTTATAATAATTTACAGAATAGCAAAAACTTTCGAGATAATCAGAATGTTCGCGACCTGATTCGAAACAATGCAGATGTATTTTCACGCCTCTTTGTGAAAGCGCCTTGATTCTGAAAAAGACATCAATGACGCCACCGTAATTGGCAGGATACGGAATGTCGAAACTGACGATATGCAGATGTTTATCACAAATATTGCTCATAAATTTTCATTAAGATTTTTTCTTCGTTTTCCCAACATAACTCTTGAGCCGCTAAGTTAAGATTATTTTTCCATCTTTTTAAAGACTCTTCATCAGAAATCACTTCCTTAATCTTTCCTGCGATATGCTTAGGATCATGTTCTTCGATGAATGTTCCTATATTATAATCTCTTATAATACGTTCTATTTCAGTAAGATGCGACGCTATTATCGGAACGTTAGCTTGAATGTAATCGAACAGTTTGTTCGGAAGACTGAAACGATAATTCAGATTCGTGTCTTTATCCAAGGTGAAGCCTATTTCTGCCAATCGTGTTATCGCCATCATATCCTTATAAGGCATTCTCGGGAAGAAACGCACTCTGTCTTCCCAATGATTATCAGCAACTTTCTGTTTCAAAATCGGTAAGACATCGCCTCCTCCTATTATTAATAGAATATAATCATCTAAATATCGCATCGCCTCGACAAGTTCCTCCGAGCCTCGATGAATGTTAATTCCCGAACCTTGAAGAATTAAAATATGTTTATCATTCGGCAAATTCAGATTCTCTTTAGAAGCAGGCTCAGGCAACATCTTACGCATCGGAATATTCCTGATAACATGAACCTTGATGCCATACTTGTTTCTAAAAAGATCCGCAATCGATTCATTTACTGTTATCATCTCCTTCATCTTGGGTAAAACGAATTCTTCAATCTTACGCCAAATATTCTGCACCTTAGGACGATTTACGAGTTCCGGGACTTCCGTAAAATATTCATGACTGTCGTAAATCAATTTCGTTCTTTTAATCTTTGAAATAAGAAAAGACGGAAGTAAAGTATCTAAATCATTGGATAACAGACAATCAGCCCGATGAAATAAAAGAAACAAAAACAACCTTATATTATATTCTGCATAAAACAAAGGTCCTTTCTCAAATATCAACTTCATTCTGTGAGAACGATAGGGACGCTCATCCATATCAGGACTCTTGCGTTGCTTACGACCTACAAGCAACACTTCAAAACCAGCTTTCTGAAGCGTAAGACACGACTTATTAACTCTCTGATCAGTCACTAAGTCGTTGATTACCGATACTATTACACGTTTCAATTTAATTCATTTTTTGAGTTCATAAAATTAAATCTTTTATGTCTCACTTTTACAAAAAAAACTTAATTTTGAAAAAAAATTCTCATGAATAGACAACAGACAACGGACAACGAACAACAGACTTTATCGAACAAGTCACTATTGGAATGCAATACAATGGGATTTGATATTATTGCCAAGAATTTTTACGAATTCAACTCGTTGAACGACATTGATTTGTTTGTCAAGAACAACATATACGGAAACGACAGGACTTTGATTTTAGGAGGTGGTAGCAACATTCTCTTTCAAAACGAATATTTTGATGGGACGGTAGTTCATTCCAATTTAAAGGGAATCTCTGTTTTTTACCCGGACTTAGGGACTCTGCGACTTGGTGACTCAGCGGCTCAAAAAGTCACTGTCAGGTGCATGTCGGGTGAAGTGTGGAAAGATTTAGTCGATTTCACGGTAGAAAACGGACTTTATGGTTTGGAGAATTTAGTCGATATTCCGGGAAGCGTCGGGGCATCGCCGGTGCAAAACATTGGTGCTTACGGTGTTGAAGTGAAAGATTGCATCGAATATGTTCATACCATTGATTTAACGAATGGCGAAAGAGTTACCTTCAAAAACGAAGATTGTCAGTTTGCTTATCGCGACAGCATTTTCAAGAAAGAAGATCATAAGAAATATTTCATCGTGGCAATAGATTTCAAGTTAAGAAAAAATGGCGAGTTGAAGTTGGATTACGGCAATGTTAAAGAATATTTACTTAAAAAAAATATATTATCTCCAACCCTTTCAGATGTCGCCAAGGCCATCAAGGCGATACGCGAGGAGAAACTTCCGGAAGTTGGAGTCGTAGGCAGCGTTGGCAGCTTCTTCCAAAATCCTATTATAAATTCCGATGTATTTCAAAAAATTAAGGAAAATTATCCTGACGTACCGTCATATCCTAACGACAAAGGCATCAAGATTCCAGCGGGCTGGCTCATCGACAAGGCAGGTTGGAAAGGTTATAAGGAAAATCATGTCGGTGTCTGGGACAAACAGGCTCTTGTTTTGGTTCATTACGGTGGAGGCAAACCGAAAGAGATTCTTGATTTGATGAAAAAAATCCAAGAAAGCATCAAGGAAAAATTCAATATCGAGATAAAACCCGAAGTAAACATTATAAATTAGGAGTTAGAAATTAAATACCACAATTTCTAACTCCTAATTAAGAAGAGGCGCATCAATGCTCACTTATGTTACACGAAACATTGATACGTCTCTACGTTCGTTCCCAACTCCTAATTCCTAACTCCTAATTAATTACAACTCGTTTCATTGCAACGTCTTCTTCTGTCATGATTCTCAACATATAAACACCTGTTTCATATTGAGATACATCGAGAAGTTCTTTATCGCCGTCTGCTTCTTTATCGTAAACGATTTGACCCAATGTATTTATCAAAGTAATACGAGTCATCGAATTAGCATTGACATTCAAATTATGATTTGTCGGATTAGGATAAACTTTCACTTGTAACGAGTTATTTTCATCGATGTTTTCTCCGTCATCTTCTCCGTCATCTTCTCCATCGTCTGCTTTAGGTTCAACAACGCTAATCACATGAGAAGCCTCGCTGCCGAAGTCGCCGGCGCCATCAACAACAACATTGCCTTTACTATCCAAAATTTCATAATAGCCTTCGCCATATTTACAGCAGATGCCATTGCCTTCAGAATCTCTTATGATGAACTGCACACATTCTCCGAGAGATACCGTAAATTTCTCCTCATTGCTTTGTGTTGCAGAAGAACCTGACAAATATTTGTAAGGACCACCCGACTTTATAACAGAATAATCCGAAGCAATAAGTTCCCAAGTGATTTGATTACCATATTTATCTTGTTCCAATTTTAACGTAAACTCTTCAGTATCAGCTTCTGTAACAACTTCCACCCAAGATTTATTCACGACATGTACTGTCTCAGTTGATGAAATTTCCACTCCATTAGCTTTAACAATTTCCACTGTCACACTATGTTCTCCTTCTGCGACTTCAACAGGAATTTCGACGAGAGAAATCTCATGTGATGAAGCATTGCCGCTCCAAGTAAAATCTTTTTTATCTCCACCATCAACAGAATATTTGAAGTCAATTGTAGAAATATCTTTCGCGCCTCCATTGACGACATTGACTTTCAAAATCTTCTCGTTAGCACATAAAACATCTTTTACACTTACGTTTGAGATATAAGCATATACATCTTGGCTTGAACCTGTGAATGATGTCAACTTATTAACATTAAGGATTGGGCGTGTCGTAACTCCTTGATTTTGTTCTGTTACGAATGCAATGAAATATACATTATCTATATCCACATCAACATTTCCTATCACTTTTGGTATTGTATATTCATAGTTTTTTGTCACAAATGAGTTTTTTGTAGTAGGACTTATAGCATCACCCCATGTAGGCGTGATAGCATCGCGGAAGGCATGCATGTGACGATATTGCTGACCAACGACCTGTGATGGATTTGAAGAATAACCTGATTGATAAGCGATTATATCATCTTGCAACATAATTACGTTTATATAATTTGTTGTTGCCTTGCTATCTTCTGTATAATAAACTTCAACGTCAATCGAAACTTTACGGCTTTCCAAGTCAACGTAGGCTTGTCCTCCCACATTACATTCAGCATCTTCATCTAACTGAAGTACTGTATTCGCAGCCCAAGTATCTCTACCCAAACTCGATTCTGAAGTACGATTTATATGAGCACCTGGGAATCCTGTAACTCCCAAACCATTTCTAAGTGCCAAGCCATCTTCGGTTTGCAATTCTGCAGCGGCATAAGCACCATAAGAATGGATGTTTACAGCCCATACCTGATCTGGATATGCCGATGTAATATTGTTAGCAATTCTATGTCCGTCAGGACAATTAGGGCAGAGAATTCCTGTAAATTCTTCTATCAAAACATTTCTCTTCTGAGGTTCTGTAGATACAATTTGCTGCGCATTTAATTCTAATATGAACGCCATAAGCAACAATAATATCAAAGTAAATTTTCTTTTCATAGCTTTATGATTTAATTTATGACAAAGTGCAAATATAATAAAAAGACATTGACTTTTGACTACTGACACTGACTTTTTTTCAATAATTATAAACATTATATAAAAAAGGACGTGGCAAAAAAAATACCACGTCCCTTATTATCTATGGACACATCCAATGTATCCTTACAATCTCAACTATTAACTATTAACTATTAACTATTAACTATTAACTATTAACTATTAACTGTCAATTGTTAACTGTTAATTGTTAACTGTTAATTGTTATACTCTGCCAAGATACCAGCCACTTTATCTGGTGTTACGCGACCGTATACTTTATCGCCTATCATCATAACAGGAGCCAAACCGCAGGCGCCTACGCAACGTAAGCAGTTCAATGAGAACTTGCCGTCTTCTGTTGTACCGCCCACTTGTACTGCGAGCTGGCGTTTCAATTCGTCGATGACTTTCTCTGCACCGCGAACGTAACATGCTGTTCCCAAACATACTGAGATAGGATAACGGCCTTTTGGTGTCATGGTGAAGAATGAGTAGAACGAAACGATGCCATAGACTCTTGCTACAGGTATATTCAATTCTTTAGCAACCAATTCTTGAACTTCTGCCGAGAGATAGCCGAACTCGCCTTGCACCTTATGAAGGACGTTGATGACTTCTCCAGCCTCATTATTAAAAGACTTACAAATATCTTTTACGAAGTTTATCTTGGATTCTGATAATTTTACAACTGCCATAATATTTTCATTTTAATCATTAAACAATTATTATTCGCCTATCTCGACATGGTCTGACTTATCGAAATAGTGTGTATGTAAAAGTTCATGTGATTTATGTCCACATGGTTCTCCAAGAAATTCCTTATACAACTTGATGATTGACGGATTTTCGTGTGACTTACGAATTGGCTTGTTGCGGTCTTCTTCGTAAATAGCATCGAAGCGTTTCTTGATAATCTTGCTGTTGCCATGGTGATAAGGCTGACCAGCGCCTCCGATACATCCGCCAGGACATGCCATGACTTCAATAGCGTAGAATTGTTCTTTGCCTTCGCGTACTCTTTCTAACAATGTACGAGCGTTCTTCAAGCCGTGAGCGATACCGATATGTATTGGTGTTCCGTTGAAGTCGACCCAAGCGTCACGGATGCCTTCAAGACCACGGAGTTCTGTGAAGTCAATCTTTTCTAACTTCTTACCTGTAAACACTTCGTAAGCTGTACGAGTAGCAGCTTCAATAACACCGCCTGTAGCGCCGAAGATAACAGCAGCACCTGTCGATTCGCCGAGTGGATCGTCGAAGTCTTGTGCTTCCACTTCTTTAAGGTCTAAGTTGAATTGTTTTATCAAGCGTGCCAACTCACGTGTTGAGAGAACGTAATCAACATCAGGGTTACCGTTGACATAGAACTCGTCACGCTTGCATTCATACTTCTTAGCCAAACATGGCATGATAGAAACTACAACTAAATCTTCACGGTTGATGCCCATCTTCTCTGCCCAGTAGCTCTTAGCGATAGCACCGAACATCTGTTGTGGTGACTTAGCTGTTGATGGAACATCGAGCATATCAGGGAAGTTATGTTCAAAGAAGTTGACCCAGCCTGGACAGCATGATGTCAATATTGGGAGACGTACTGATTTGTCGCCTTTTGTATATCTGTCGATACGGTTGAGAAGTTCTGTACCTTCTTCCATGATGGTAAGGTCGGCTGCGAAGTCTGTATCGAAGACATAGTCGAAGCCCAACTGACGCAATACTGAAGCAAGCTGACCTGTGACTATAGTTCCTGGTTCCATTCCGAACTCTTCGCCTATAGCGACGCGCACTGCTGGAGCGGTCTGTACGACGACTGTCTTCTTAGGATCGTTGATAGCCATCATGACGTTACGTGTGTCGTCTACTTCGCTGAGAGCGCCGACAGGACAAACCTGTACGCACTGACCGCACATCACGCATGGTGAGTCGACCATATCTTGTTCGAATGCTGGAGCTACGACAGCTTGGAAACCACGGTTCACTGCTGAGAGTGCGCCAACACTTTGGATGTTGTTACATACGTTTTCACAACGACGGCACATTATACATTTATCGACGTCACGGATTATTGAAGGTGACATATCGACACGATATGTTGATTGTTCGCCTTTGTAAGGTATCTCTCTGATACCGAGATTTTGTGCCAACTTCTGTAACTCGCACTGACCTGACTTAGCGCAGGTGAGACAGTCGGTAGGGTGATCTGAGAGTATCAATTCCACGACAGTGCGGCGAGCGTTGATGACGCGTTGTGAGTGTGTCAAGACGACCATGCCGTCGACGCAGTCGGTAGCACATGCAGGAGCTAAGTTACGACGTGGTCTGCCGTTGAAATCTTTCACGACTTCGACGACGCAGACGCGGCAACCGCCCGGTTTGTTTTCAAAATTCATTCCTGCCAATTCAAAATAACATAAGGTAGGAATATGAATGCCGGCTTGACGAGCTGCCTTCAAAATGGTCGTGCCTTCTGCAACTTCTACCGGTTTGTTATCTATAGTGAGTTTTATCATTTTAATGTTCCTTTCTATTATTATTTGATGGAGATTGCACCGAACTTACATTTTTCATAACATGCACCGCACTTGATACATTTGAGGTTGTCGATGTGATGTGCCATCTTCTTCTCTCCTGAGATAGCATCTTGAGGACATACGCGTTTACATGCTCCGCAACCGATACACTTGGTAGGATCGATTTCGTAGCTCATCAAGGACTTACAGACGCCAGCGCGGCATTTCTTGTCGACGACGTGTTCTACGTATTCGTCCCAGAAGTTGTCTAATGTAGAAAGAACAGGGTTTGGTGATGTCTGACCTAAGCCGCACAACGCTGTGTCTTTGATGACATCGGCGAGGTTACGCAACTCCTGAAGGTCTTGCATTGTACCGTTGCCTTTGGTAATCTTATCGAGGATTTCGAGCATACGTTTGTTACCGATACGACATGGAGAACATTTGCCGCAGCTTTCTTCGCAGGTAAATTCAAGATAGAACTTAGCGATAGCCACCATACATGATGTCTCGTCCATGACGACCAAACCGCCAGAACCCATCATTGAACCAGCTGCCATGAGGCTTTCATAGTCAATTGGTGTATCCAAGTGTTTGCTTGTCAGACAGCCACCTGAAGGACCACCGGTCTGAACAGCTTTAAACTGACGATTGTTCTTGATACCGCCACCGATTTCATAAATGATGTCACGCAATGTCGTTCCCATTGGGACTTCAATCAAACCGACGTTGTTGATCTGACCTGCCAAAGCGAACACCTTAGTTCCTTTAGATTTCTCCGAACCTATGCTTGCAAACCAGTCGGCTCCTTTAGTAATTATAATAGGTATATTGGCAAATGTCTCGACGTTATTTACGTTTGTTGGTTTATTTAGATAACCTGATACTGCTGGGAATGGAGGTTTGAAAGTAGGTTCGCCACGTTGACCTTCCATAGAGTGGATGAGAGCTGTCTCTTCACCACATACGAAAGCTCCGGCACCATAACGTAATTCGATGTCGAAGTCGAAGCCGCTACCGAGGATGTCGGTTCCTAACAAGCCATATTCTCTTGCCTGACGTAAAGCTATCTGCAAACGTTCGATGGCGAGAGGATATTCAGCGCGGATATAGACGAGACCTTTAGTAGCGCCTATAGCGTATCCGCATATCGCCATAGCTTCGATGATTGAGTGAGGGTCGCCTTCCATGATAGAACGATCCATGAATGCTCCTGGGTCGCCTTCGTCGGCATTACAAACCACATATTTCTGATCAGCTTCGTTCTTAGCGCAGAGACCCCATTTCACGCCTGTAGGGAAACCAGCGCCGCCACGACCGCGAAGTCCTGACGCAGTGACTTCAGCGATAACATCTTGAGGAGTCATCTCTGTCAAAGCCTTGCCGAGACCTTCATAACCGCCACGAGAGATAAACTCGTTGATGTCTTCCGGGTTGATGAAGCCGCAGTTACGCAAAGCTATACGAAGTTGTTTCTTGTAAAATCCCATGTGCTTAGAGTCAGCCACATGTTGTTGGTTTTCTGGATCCAAATAAAGAAGGTCTGTCACCTTACGACCTTTTACGATATGTTCTTCAACGATTTTCTGAACATCAGATGGTGTGACCTGAGTATAGAATGTGTTATCAGGCATCATTTTCACGATAGGTCCTTTTTCGCAGAATCCGAAACAACCTGTCTTGATAACCTGAACTTCGTCTTGCAAACCTTTTTCTTTTAATATAGATTTAAAGTTCGCAATAATCTCATCACCAGCAGATGCCTTACAGCCTGTACCGCCGCAGCAAAGCACATGCGTTTTGATTTTTGCCATATAAAGTCCTCCTTAAATTAATTAACCAATAATTTCGTAGTTCACTGGAATGATACCATCTAAAAGCTCATTGTTCAAGACATACTTCTCGAGTATCTCATCAGCTTTTTTATTGTCGACGTTACCGAATACGATAGGATCTTTTCCTGGAAGTTTAACTTCTATAGTAGGTTCTGCGTGACAATAACCCATGCAACCTGTTTGAGTGAATACTGCTGATATTTTCAGTTCCTCAGCTTTTTCCATCAAATGCTCCATAACTTGCTTAGCGCCTGAAGCGATACCGCATGTTGCCATGGCGACTTTTATCTGAACTACAGATTCTGGATTATCACATTTCTCACGAAGGTCAATATTAGACTGAAGCTTCTCTTTCATAGCTTTCAGTTCCGCTAAAGATTTAACTTTTGCCATCTTGTTTAATGTTTTGTTAATGAATGTATGAAGTGGCAAATGTAATAAAATATTTTATCTTTTCAAATCTTTTTTGAAGTTTTTTTTATGAAGAACTAAGAACTCTGAACTAAGAACTAAGAACTAAGAACTAAGAACATTGACTCGGCGACTCAATCAGACGTGTCAATCACATCTCTTTTATTTTCATTGGTATAATTAACGCGTCTCTACTTATTGACTCGCATACTAAATTCGCACCCGCAGTACTTTTGGTTGTAGAAGTTATATTCTTTTATTATTTGTATGCGTCTCTCGCTGAGTCCGCCTTTTCTCCAGTTCTGCGCCCAGTAAGTGACATCGGGGTAATTACTTTGGGCGAACAATCCGGCTTCATTGATTTGGTCTAAGGATTTCCATCGGCTCGATGCCAATGTTGTGGTAAATGCTGTTATGCCTCTTTCGTGAGCATATCTCGCCGACTCTAACAGTCTCAGCTTAAAGCATTTCAAGCAGCGGCTTCCTCTTTCGGGTTCGTTTTCCAAGCCTTTCATCTCTGCGAGCCACGCCTCGTGATTATAGTCGGCATCGACGATTTCCAAGCCGAGGCTTTCTGCATAACGCGTGCATTCGTCTTTTCTTATAAGATATTCCTCTTCGGGATATATGTTGGGATTACAATAAAAAATAAGAGGCATGATGCCATTTTGCATCATGCACTCTATTATTGCCGATGAACAGGGAGCGCAACAAGTATGAAGAAGAACTGTCTTTACTCCACCAGGTGCCTCTATTTCCATCATATTTATTTTACTTTAGACTAAATTAAACTATCAGTCTTTCATTATCTTTTGAACTGATGTCTCGCCGTTAGCGTGCAATCTTACGAAGTAGACGCCTGTTGCGAAATTGCTCATGTCAACTTTAATCATGTCTGTCATTTCTGTTGCGAAAACGACTCTGCCATAAACGTCAACAACTTCGACATAATCAGCTTCTGATTGAATCATAACGAAATCTTTAGCCGGGTTTGGATAGATGCTTGAGCTTACTGCAACTTCTTCAACTGCATCTGCATCATAGACTTCATAATCGAAGTTAAAGTCTGTCACATATACCAATTCGCCATTGTCGTTTTCTGCATAATATTCGTATGATCTGACCATATTTCTCATCTGTGGAAGTGAAGGATAATCGCTTTCCGGATTTGGATAATGATAGACATTTTCAATTGGAACTGTGATGTCATATTTATAGATTGTTCTTTCTTGGACTCTACCACTTGATGTTGTCACTTCTTCTTTCAAACAATTGTTGTATTCATCATATTCATTGATTCTGATCAATTGTGGCGTCCATGTTTCAAGCTCCCAGAAATATTCATACTCTCTTTCCAAATTGCCGTTCGCATCATATTTATATTCTATCAAGAATGAATTTTCAAGTTCGTATGTCTGTGTGCTATATTGCATAATTGTTTCAGATTCCTTCAAACCGTCTTCATTATACTCTATAATACCTTTTTGATACTCTGTTAAAGTTCCAAATTCAAGACTCCAATCTGTCATCTTGCCGTCTGCATCGTAATTATATCTGTAAGTACCTCCGAGTTCAAAAGTACCGAAGTTATTGTAATTCTTGCGGGTTACTCTTAAATTCTGTTCGTTGTATGTATATTCCACATAACATGCGTAAAGCCATTCTTCTTCGACTTTTTGCCATGTTGACAATCTTATGATATTACCTCGATCATCATAGAACAACGAGTCAATCAACTCCAATGGAGTCATGAGTTCAATTTCATTGATAGAAACCAAGTTTGTTCCTGTTGCATCTGAATAGTTATAATCCCATGATTGCCAACCATCATCTGCATAAAAATGAGCAATACGATACTTTTGTGAAAATCCTGGTAAACACAACATTACCATAGCAATAAGTAAAAATTTTCTCATAATAATTTAAGTTTAGTTATTTAATAATTACATTCTCTTTTAATGCCCACAAAAGTAATTATTTTTTTTCATATATAATTCACAAAAAAGCAATAAATTTAAATTGAAAGCATCATTTTTTTAATTCTGTAAAACAGCCTCATCAGCACATTGTTCTATAAAAAACATCTTGCTTTTTCAAGTTCAAATTATTATATTTGCACATAATATTTTTTTCATTATGAAAGTACAGGAATTAGTTGACAAATTAAATCTCAAGGTCTTATCTGGGGAAAAAGGATTAGACAGAGAAATCGACGGATGCTACGTCTCTGATCTCCTCAGCGACGTGATGGGCAACGCCGACTCAGGAAACATCTGGATTACGCTCCAGACTCATAAAAACGTGATGGCTGTAGCTTCGCTGAAAGAGTTATCTTGCATCATTCTCGTCAAGGACTTCTCTCCTAACGAAGACACTATCAATCAAAGCAACGAAGAAGAAATACCAATCCTCCAGACCTCGATGAGCACTTACGAAGTCACGGGAAAGGTTTATGAGTTGTTGAGGAAGTGAAGGAGTAATGAAGTAATGAAGTAATGGAGTAATGAAGTAATGAAGTAAAGTTAGAGTTCTAAGTTCTAAGTTCAGAGTTCTAAGTTCAGAGTTCTAAGTTCTAAGTTCAATGGTCATAAAAAAATATAGAGCGGATCTTCACATTCACACGGTATTATCGCCGTGCGGCGACATCTATATGAGTCCTTCGGCTATCATTGAACAGGCTAAGAAACTGCACTTAGACATCATCGCCATCACCGATCATAACAGCACACGGCAGGTGAAAGTCACACAGCGTCTCGGCAAAGAGAACGGCATCTTCGTCATCGGTGGCGTCGAGATAACGACACAGGAAGAAGCTCACGCACTCGCTTACTTCGAGAACGACGAACAGTTAGACGCATTCCAGGATTTCATCGACGAGCATCTGCCTCATTTTCCCAACGACGAGGAACGCTTCGGATACCAGCTCATCGTCGATGAGAAGGAAGACGTGACAGGCGAAGAAGAATGGCTGCTAATATCAGCCTTAGACGTCGACTTAGATACATTATATAATAAGGTGCATGAAATAGGCGGTTTGTTCGTGCCTGCACATGTCAACAAACCCGCATCAAGTCTGATGAGCCAATTAGGTTTCGTCCCGCCCGACATTAAAGCCGACGCGCTCGAAATCTCGAAGCATGTCAAGAAAGACGACTTCCTCAGAAAGTTCGCCTATCTCAAGAAATTCGCCTTCACCAAAAGCTCCGACGCCCATTTCCTTCACATCATAGGCGAGGTGCATTGTGTGCTCAACATGTATGAACCTACATTCGAGGAGTTCAGAAAGACATTAAAGGGCGAAGGCGGAAGATTTATCGACACTGAACCTACGGAAAAACTACAGCTGCTTTTTGGTTAAACTATACATTATTAATATGAAAGAATTATCATTACATGTTTACGACCTGATGGAAAACTCCATCGCTGCCAAAGCCTCACTGATAGAGCTGACTATCACCGACAGCCTGAAAGACAACGTCTATTCTTTCATGATAAAAGACAACGGCAAAGGCATGAGCCAGGAATTCCTCGCCAAAGTCACCGACCCTTGGACTACGACAAGAACGACACGTAAGGTCGGCATCGGACTTCCTCTTATCAAGATGAATACCGAACTCTGTGGCGGCGGCATGAACATAGAAAGTGAAGTAGGGAATGGAACGACATTGAGATTCTGGTTCCAGCACAACCACATCGACAGAGCACCGATGGGCGACCTCGCCGGAACTATAGTCATGCTATGCGCACAACATGAAGACATACATTATATATATAGACACATCACCGACGAAGGAGAATACATCTTCGACACCGACGAGGTAAAAGAAGCTCTTGACGGCATGTCGATGAACGACATCAACATCATCAAATATCTCAAAGAGATGATTGAAGAAAATTTGAAGGAAATAGGATTTAATGAATAGAATTGAAATTTGTAGAGACGTACCAATGATACCTGCAACATAAACAAACATTGATGCGTCTGAAACGAATTGAAAATTGAAAATAACTAAGAATTATGAAATTAAAAGACATTGCAGAACTACTTAACGCCAAGGTCGTATGCGGAGAGTCGCGTTTGGAAGAAGATTTCAAATACGCTTTCGCCTCCGACCTCATGAGCGACGTACTGACACTCGGGGAACATAATCCAGTAATACTAACAGGATTATGCAACATACAGACGATACGCACCTGCGAGATGGGATGTTTGGACGTCATCATCTTTGTAAGAAAGAAAAAGCCAAGCTCCGACATCATAGAACTTGCAGAAGACAACGACATGGTCTTGATGGAATGCGACTATTCCATGTTCAAAGCCAGCGGAATACTTTATCAAAACAGAATACTACCGATTTATTAATTAACAATTAACAATTAACAATTAACAATTAACAATTAACAATTAACAATTGACAATTTACAATTAGCAATTACTACTGATGCAATAAATTTTTATTAAAATAATTTTAGTTCTTTGACATTTTGGTTTTCGATTGTTGGTTGGTCTTTTGCGAGCAACTCTCGAATAGGTGTTTTAGCTAATGCTGATACGCCCAAGATTCGAGCAACTTCTGTAATGCTGTATTCGGTTTGTAGGTTCGCTTTTATCTTCGCCATCAACAGGTAGGAGATAATTGCCGTCCACAGATGTATTCGAACTGCATTTTCAGAGTAACCCCATATTCGTTTTACGGTCATATTTTGTTTTATCCATTTGAAGAAGACCTCTATTTGCCACCTGTTACGATAGATGTTGGCGATGTCTAATGCGCTAATATCCATATTGTTGCTTATAAAAGTTAGCTCTTCGTTGGTCTCAGCATCACGATACTGCACAATTCGCAGCGGTTTAGGATACAGCCGTGATGACTTGTGTCCCGTTAGCATTACTAATTGGTCGGCAAGAATACCGTCTTCGTTAGTGTCCATTGTTTCGATAATACGATAACGCATTACCGATTTGGCTCGTGTCACGAAGTATGCTCCGATGGAGTCCATCTTGTTCAGTGCAGTTAAGTCCACATACGCCTTGTCCATCGTATATACGGCATTG
>JAZOCI010000108.1:0-3130 GCA_045596465.1 Bacteroidales bacterium
TTAAGCCATGGCAAAGAAAGTTGTTGCAACATTGCGTACTCTTGGTAAAGAGTATTCAAAGGTTATCAGAATGAAGAGATCAGAAAAAACCAACGCTTATTATTTCGAGGAAACAATCGTTCCTATCGATCAAGTACAAGAATTCTTAGCAAAGAAATAATATAGGTTATTTTTTGAGTACGATACAATAGCTTCTCCGAGAAATCGGGGGAGCTTTTTGTGTTTTCCCTTGGCTAATGACTAATGTCTAAAGACAAAAGGGATTGTAAAAAATCTTTCGTCTTTCGTCATTTGTCTTTAGACTTTTTTCTTATCTTTGCAAAAAGCATATAATTATGGGTATTTTTTCGTTTTTCAAGAGGAATAAGGAAGTCGAGCAGGAACAGAAACAGGAACTCGACAAAGGTTTGGAGAAGACACGTACCAGCGTGTTTGACAGAATTTCAAAAGCTATCATCGGTAAGTCGAAGGTCGATGATGAAGTCCTCGATAATTTGGAAGAGATTTTAGTGACTTCTGATGTTGGTGTTGATACTACTTTGAAAATAATTGCACGTATACAAGAACGTGTGGCTCGTGACAAATATCTCGGAACTAATGAACTGAACCGAATACTTAAAGAAGAGATAGCATCTTTGCTGTTGGAAAACAACTCTGGCGACGGAACTACCTTCGACATCCCTGCCGATAAGAAACCTTACGTTATTTTAGTCGTCGGTGTTAATGGAGTTGGCAAGACTACGACAATAGGTAAGTTGGCCCATAATTTCAAGAAGGCAGGAAAGAGCGTCTTGCTTGGAGCTTCTGACACTTTCAGAGCTGCTGCCGTTGATCAGCTTACGATTTGGTCGGAGCGCGTGGGAGTGCCTATCGTCTCTCACGGCATGAACGCTGACCCGGCCTCTGTGGCTTACGACGCGGTGAAGACTGCTGTGCAACAAGATATTGACGTAGTTATCATCGACACAGCTGGTCGTCTGCATAATAAAGTAAACCTTATGAACGAACTTTCTAAGATTAGGAAAGTATGTCAGAAGGTCGTGGCAGATGCACCGCACGAGGTGCTTCTCGTACTTGACGCTTCAACAGGACAAAACGCTATCGAACAAGCTCGTCAGTTTATGGCGGCAACGGAAGTCAATGCGCTTGCCTTGACAAAACTCGACGGCACAGCAAAAGGCGGCGTGGTGATAGGAATATCAGACCAGTTCAAGATTCCAGTGAAATACATCGGAGTGGGAGAGGGCATGGATCATCTTCAGGTCTTCGACAGAAACGATTTCGTAAACAGTCTTTTTGAAGGAAGAAATTAATCGATGATGAGAAAACCTAAAGTCAATATCGTCACGCTCGGCTGTTCAAAAAATAAGGTCGACTCAGAACGCCTCGCAGCCTCGCTCAGTCGCTGCTATGACATAATGCACGACTCCGACAAGAAATCCGACATCGTGATTATCAATACCTGCGGATTTATCGGCGACGCTAAAGAAGAATCGATAGACACGATATTAGAATATGCGGAACTAAGAAAAGCCAATAAGATCAAGAAACTTTATGTGATGGGATGCCTCTCGCAACGCTATCGCAAAGACCTTCAAAACGAGATTCACGAAGTAGATGGCTTCTACGGTGTGGAGTCGGTGTCGCTTATAGCGGAAGACATCTTAAAGACAGAGAGACTTAAAGACGCAGAAACTTTAAAATATAATCACGAGAGAGTTCTTTCTACACCAAGTCATTACGCTTATCTGAAAATATCTGAGGGTTGCAACCGTCGTTGTGCTTTTTGCGCGATACCTCTGATTCGTGGCGAGCATGTATCTGTCCCTATGGAGGATTTGATAAAAGAGGCTGAGCTTCTTGCTAAGAAAGGCGTGAAGGAGTTGATACTCATAGCTCAGGATTTGACATATTACGGTCGCGACATTGATGGACAGTATCATATAGTTGATTTGGTGAAGCGACTTTTAGAGATAAAAGAGTTCGAGTGGATACGTCTGCATTATGGCTATCCTCAAGGCTTCTCTGACGAACTCTTCGACATGATGAACAAGGAACCGAGAATCTGTAATTATATCGACCTTCCTTTACAACATATAAGCACGCCGATACTCAAAAATATGAGACGAGGCGTCGATAAGGAGCAGACTATTAACTTCGTGAAAAATGCTCGTAACAGAGTTCCGGGCATCGCTTTCAGAACTACTTTTATTGTAGGTTTCCCTGGAGAGACAGAAGAGCAGTTTGAGGAGCTCTGCGATTTTGTCAGAGAAATGAAGTTCGAGCGCGCAGGAGTTTTCGCTTATTCCGCAGAAGAAGGAACGCCAGCATACGAGATGGAAGATGATGTTCCTGAAGAAGTGAAACAGGAACGTGTCGATACTATCATGGCGATACAGCAGAATATTTCTTTAGAGACAAACGAGAAGAGAGTCGGTACAGTAGAGAAAGTCTTGATTGATAGAATAGAAGGCGATTATTATATCGGAAGAACGCAATATGACTCGCCTGAAGTCGATGACGAGATTTTGATTTCTGTTGATGAAGCGGAATTGAATATCGGCGACTTTGTGAACGTGAAACTGACGAAAGCCGATTACTTCGATTTGTACGGAGAGATTGTCTGATTAAGTCAACGAGTCTACAAGACAACAGGTCAACAAGTGTGTCATGAAGATTGAAATATGTTTTATTGAACCACGTTATGCTTTTGATTTACTAAAAATAATAATTGATAAAAAATATTTGTCATTGTAAAACAAAAGTTATTTTCCTGCGTTAAATGGAATGAAAATTGATGATTTTCAGTAAAACAACAAACATGACAATAAGACAATATATCTCTACATTTTTCAAAGGCATGGCGATGGGAATAGTTAATGTAATTCCTGTTTCCAGCGGTACGGTATCATTGATAATAGGTGTATTTGAACGCTTTATAAATTCTATAAAATCATTGAATTTTAAAGCGTTCAAACTTTTATTCAAGGGTGAGTTCTCTGAATTTGCCAAGATGACGGACTTTAAGTTTTTGATGACATTGTTGTTTGGCATCATGGCAGGAATGATATTGACAGCTATTTCTCTTAAAGCCATCTTCAAGAAATATGAGGTTATTGCATACGCTTTT
>JAZOCI010000109.1:0-4181 GCA_045596465.1 Bacteroidales bacterium
GTTGTATGTTATGCTTTTTAAGTTGTTAAGGCTTAACTCTTTTGCTTTTTCAGGAAGCGGTGCGTAATGTACTTCAGATGTTATTTTCTGTGCCTCATCGGAGAGTATGTATTTGAGGAGGTCGATAGTAGCGATGGCTTGTTCCTTGCTTCTGTCGGAATAGTTTTGTTCTTTATACACAACGATCCATGTGAAAGTCGAGATTGGATAAGCTCCTTTAGCGTCGGAATTTGTTATAGAGCAACGAGTGTCGTTTGGAATTACTCCTGATGCTGCGGCTGAGATGCTTTCTGAAGAAGGCTTTACGAACTCACCATTGCAGTTTTGTATCGTGGCGTATGGTATCTTCTGTGCGAAGGCGTATTCTGAGCCGATATATCCGATGGAGTTCTTTGTGTTGGCGATGACGCCTGCTACGCCTGGATTTCCTTTAGCTGCTTGTCCGACAGGGAAGTTGACCGACTTGCCAGTTCCGTAGTTTGAAGCCCACGTCTCGTTGACTTTAGAGAGATAATCGGTGAAGACGAATGTGGTTCCTGAGCCGTCGGAGCGGTAAGCTGGAATTATAGTCTCGTCAGGAAGCGTGACGTTAGGATTCAACTCAGCGATGCGACTGTCGTTCCACTTTGTTATCTTACCAGCGAAGATGTCGGCAACGACTTCTCCAGACAGGTTCAGTTCGTTGACGCCGTCTATGTTATAGGCGAGTACGACAGCTCCCATGCAGGTAGGGACGTGTATCACAGCATTCATCTCGCTCATCTCTTTGTCGGAGAGAAAAGCGTCGGAGGCGGCGAAATCGACGATGCCGTCACGCAAGTTTCTTATTCCGCCGCCGGAGCCGATGCCACCGTATGCTACAGCGTCGCCATTGAGCTCGGCAAATTGTTCGAAGATGACATTATAATAAGGTAATGGGAATGTGGCTCCAGAGCCTGAAAGCTCTTGTGACTTACGACCGTTGGTGTTTGAGTCGCCGCATGATACCATAGAAAGAGCGACGAATAATGTTATTATTGAAAGGAAAATCTTTTTCATATTATACATAATTTATTTGTTGTTAAACCTTTATTTATAATCCGAAGTAACAGTTGATATAGGCGTAGTAAATGTTGTCGCTGCCATCTTTAGGGACACTCATCCTGAAGTTAGGAGCTATCTTGACATATTTGCCTAACTTGAACTGCGCTCCGAGAATGGCTGCTCGCTCGTCTTTTGATATGTTCCAGTCGTTTTCTGAATTAAGGTCGTCGAAACGAGCGTAGAGGTCAGCGAATTTTGCGACTTTAACAGAACCGAATATAGAATAGCCGTTCTGATCTGCATTGTCGTTGTCAGATGTGTTTGTCATGTAGTTATATTCTGCTCCAACTCTGAATCTGTCGCATTGGTAACCCATGAAAGCTGCTATGTTAGCGATGTCTTTTTTCGTGTCGTCGCCTTTTTGGTTGAGGCCGCCCGCTAAGATCAGATGTTTTTTCATTGTCATTTTAATTTGAAATTTTGATACGGCAAAAGTAGAGAGGAGATGTTACATAAATGTTACAAATCAAATAGGCTTCGGTTAAATCATTATGACAAAATATTACATTTTTATTAAATGTTGTTACATGTGTCGTTAAATTCGTTTTTTATCAATAACTTTGCACTACAATATTATAAGATATGACAACAGAACGTATTTTAATAGTCGATGATGAAGAGACTTTATGCGAAGTCTTGAAACTCAATCTTGAAAATGAAGGCTATGACGTCGATATTGCTTTCAGCGCGGAACAGGCTCTGACTTACGACCTTAAGTCTTATTCGCTTATTCTCTTAGACATTATGATGGGTGAGATAAGCGGTATCAAAATGGCTAAGATGTTGAAGTCGGATGTCACGACAGCCGATATTCCTATCATATTCTGTACGGCGCGCGACACGGAAGACGATATGATTATGGGATTGAACCTCGGCGCTGACGACTATATCATGAAACCTTATACTATCCGTAATGTGATAGCTCGAGTGAAGAGCGTCTTGCGCAGGACATCGTCACATAAAAATAATGTCACATCAACAGAAAAATCTAACATCTTGATAGTCGATGGCTTGCATCTCGACTTGGAGTTTAAACGTTGTACTATCGACGGAGAAGAGGTGAAACTTGCTCGCAAGGAGTTTGAGCTGTTGGCTTATCTCATCTCACATCGCGGCAAGATATGTTCGCGTGAGCAGATACTGAGTCGCGTGTGGAGCGATGAGGTCGTGGTTCTTGACAGAACTATTGACGTGAATATCACGCGTTTGCGTTCAAAGATTGGTAATTATGGTTCTTATATTGTAACACGTTCAGGTTTTGGCTATGGCTTCCGCGAATAAATTGTCATATCACAAGCGACTCTTCTTGATATTGCTCACTTTTTCATGGTTTATCGTATTGTCTTTCATCGGTTTTCAATATCGTCATGAGAAACAATATAAGTCGAAGTTTTTAAGCGCGCAGCTGCAACTTCATAATCGTCATCTTCTTGATATTGTGGAAGAAGGACTGCCTTACGAGGATTATATTGCGACGCATAAACAGCCTTTCGATGATCTGCGTATTTCGATAATTACCTTAAACGGAGCTGTTGCTTTTGACAATACAATATCGGTAGATTCTCTCGACAATCATCGCGAACGTCCTGAAATTGTTGACGCTATGAGAAATGGTTCGGGCTATCATATCGGACGACAGTCGGTGAGCGACGGACGCGAATATTTTTATTCCGCTACTAAGGGGGAACGCGTAATTGTAAGAACAGCAATACCTTATTCGGCCTCGCTACGAGAGATGTTGAAAGCTGACATGACATTTTTGAGCGTGATGTTCTTGATAGGTATCGCGATGAGCGTCATAGCTTATTTTGTGACAAAAAGATTGGGATTGACAATAGATCGCGTGAATTTTTATATAGCAGAACAGGAAAAATCGCGACTGAAACGTCAACTGACGAATAATATAAATCATGAGTTGAAGACTCCGGTAGCTTCCATGCAGGTGTGTTTAGAGACTCTGCTGTCTGGTATCAACCTGAGTGAGGAGAAGAAGATGGATCTCATAGAACGATGTTATTCCAACAACGAACGACTTCGTCACTTATTGAATGATGTGTCGTTGATTACGAGGATGGAAGATGGCAGTCAGCTGATTAATAAGGAGAATATTCTCATTAATAGTATTGTTGATGAGATTTATGATGAGTTGGAGATTATGCCGGAAGAGGAGCGTTTCTATCTGCATAATGACTTTAAGGAACAGGTCGTGATAAATGGTAACCTTTCGTTGATAGGCTCTATTTTTAGAAATCTTACGGAGAATGCCATAGCATATTCTGGAGGTAGAAACATCTATATCTCGTTGATTAATAATAATGAATCGGAATGTTGCATACGTTTTGAAGATGATGGACGCGGCGTTGATGATGAGCAGTTGCCACGACTTTTCGAGAGGTTCTATCGCGTCGATAAAGGCCGCTCGCGTCAGATGGGTGGCACGGGTTTAGGATTAGCCATAGTGAAACACGCGGTTCAGTTTCATGGTGGAATGATAAGTGTCAGCAACAGAGCCGAAGGTGGCTTGCGATTTGAATTTTCCTTAAAGAAGAAATGAAGTCTATGAAAACTATAAAAATTACTGTGATGCGCATGGCTCGTTATGACGATCTTATGGCGAAATATGAAAACCCGATAGAGCATACCTGCGATTTGAAGCTCGGGCAGACTTTCATCGTTAAAAATGCTCAAAAACCTGAGGGACTGTGTGATAGCGCATGGGAGACTTTACTTCCTTTCGTCAAGGAACTCTCTGAAGGCGGCGGTAACTTTTTCGACGGATGGATGAAGAATCCTCATTCTGCCATGCTTTCTTGTAACGACGGTTTTCGTCCGGTAAGTTTTTATGTTGAAGTTGTTGAATGATTTTTTATGAAAGACATTAGAATTAGAAAAGCTACTAAAGACGACGTTTCTCTGATAGCGGAAGTCGTGGCGATGGCAATAGGCGATGACATCGCAACTTATTATTGTGGTGAGAATTACGATTTGGTTTTAAAGGAGTTGGCTTCTATGGAGACCTCGCAATATAGTTATAATAACGCTCTTATAGCTGAGGTTGATGGTGTAAAGGCTGGAGCTGCCGTCGCTTACAATGGTGC
>JAZOCI010000110.1:0-19452 GCA_045596465.1 Bacteroidales bacterium
GATGCAGTGGATGGGAGGTTTGGGAATTATCGTCTTGTTCCTCGCCGTAATGCCTGCCTTGAACCGTAACTCAAATAAAGTCGGAGGCCAAGCGGTCTTAGGAAGACAACCACTGGATTCAACTCCTTGGCTCACAGAACGACATGGCTACGATCCGACTTTCTGGAGAAGTGTGATGCAGTGGATGGGAGGTTTGGGAATTATCGTCTTGTTCCTCGCCGTAATGCCTGCCTTGAACCGTAACTCAAATAAAGTCATGATGTTCTCTGCTGAAATGTCTGGCATCGGCGTGAAAAAACTGCACCCTAAAATGATGATGACGGCACGAAAACTTCTTGGAATTTATGTGATATTGACGATACTATGTAGTTTTATGTATTGGCTTGGTCCGATGAATACTTTCGATGCTATCTGTCACGGTATGACGACAATGTCGAGCGGCGGCTTCAGCACTCATCAATCAAGTCTTGGTTTTTATAATTCTCCTTACATAGAATATGTCGCGTCGTTCTTTATGTTTGCCTCAGGTGTCAACTTCTCATTATATTATTTTTTATTCACAGGACAAGGCAAGTTGTTTAGAGAGAACGAGGAGCTACGATGGTATATCGGAGCTGTTATTCTTATGATAACGATAATTATGCTATTGTTTAACTTCGCTCCCCAGATAGGAACGATGCTTACAAATGAGGAGTCGTATCCTATTGGCTTTGAGAATAGATTTAGGACATCTCTTTTCCATGTGACATCTATCATTACCTCTACAGGCTATCAAGCAAACAACTTCGACTACGATCAATGGGGTAGCCTGTTCCTTATCCCGACATTCATCATGATGGCAAGCGGTGCCTGCGCCGGTTCTACAAGTGGCGGTATTAAAATTATTCGCGAAGTTATTTCCTTAAAATCTATTAACAACGTCTTCCGTCATCTGATTCATCCTAACGCCTTGTTTTCAGTAAAGGTTTCTAATGAAGTTATTGATGATGATAAAACAAGAAGAGTCGTTAATTTCTTGATAATCTTCTTCTTGTTGTATGTATTAGGCGTGCTTTTATTTGTTATAAGCGGCAGCTCATTGCAAGAGAGTATGTTTAATTGTATTTCGGCTCTCGGCAACAGCGGTCCAGGAATGGGAAGTACAGGCCCGTCTATGTCTTTCTCTGAAATGTCGGATATGGGAAAATACACAATGTCAATCATGATGTTGGTCGGACGTCTCGAAATATATACGGTCTTAGTCACAGTATTGATGCTTTTCCGTGGTAGAAGATATTAATTATTTAGTGAGTTTTTGTCTCGCTTTAGTGATTTTTTTGTAAGGATAACAATAACTGTTTTATCTTTGCGATAAATCAACCGTCATAATGGAAAATAAGAAATTTATATCCTTCATAAGTAAGAATACAAAAGTTATAATAGCTTGGTTAGCTGTATTTTTATTTTTCTTCCTTTCTTTTTGGGCTGGCTGGGCTGTGTCTTTTGCTCATTCGCTTCTGCTTACGTTGTGTCTTTTGTTAGCAAGTGAATTTGAGGTAAAATATATCATCAGATTATTGAAAAAGGGAAACATATTCCTGTTCTTTTTCGTGAATGTTTTTTTTGTGTTGTTGATGTCGTCGCTCACAACTTATTTGGAATCTTTTATGTTGATGATTATGAGCAGGCATTTTTCTATTAGTATGCCACAACTCGACGGCGCCAAATATTTTTTATTTCCATTTTTAATCAGAATAGTTTTGTTCACTGCCACGATAGCAATTTCTGTGATTTCTGTTATGCAACGCACAGAAAAAGAAAACAGTAGAATAAAGAATGAACTCAAAAATGAGAAACTTGATATGGAACTACGTTTCCTTAAATCCCAAATGACACCTCATTTTATATTTAATGCCTTGAATAACATATACTCTCTTGTTTATACCAAAGACGAAAACGCTCCTCAAAGTGTCTTGAAACTTTCTGATATGATACGTTATGTGATGGTCGATTGTCAGGTGGATGAAATATCTTTAGAAAAAGAAGTGAAATATATAGATGCGTATATCGACTTTCAACAGATGGGAATGGAAAATAAATCTAATGTCATTTTCGAAAAAAATGTGAAGAATTACGACTATAAAATCCCTCCAATGATACTTCAGCCTTTGGTGGAAAATAGTTTCAAACATAGTCGTATTGTCAATGATCCTGATGGATACGTACATTTCTATTTGCTTCAGGATAACAACGAATTGCTTTTTATAGCTCGTAACTCAATTAAGGGTATGTCGGTCGCTGTTGTTGAACAAAATAAAAGGTCACATTCTGGAATAGGCCTTGCAAATGTTAAGAAAAGATTGGAGTTGTATTATGGGGAGAATTATTCCTTTGAAATTAAACAAGAGGATAATAATTATGTGGTAACAATTAAAATAGGAGATATTGTAAATGAAAAGAAAGTATAATGTTCTCATTGTTGATGATGAGTTTCTTGCAAGAAAACTTTTGTCGGAATATGTTTCTAAAGTCGATTTTCTTCAGCTTGTCGATACTTGTCCCGATGCAACTAAAGCTATGGAAGTGCTGAATAATGAACATGTGGATATTTTGTTGCTTGATATTCAGATGCCTGATATCTCAGGTATGGAAATGTTAAGGCTTCTTAATGACAAACCTGCTGTTATCCTTACTACGGCTTTTTCTGAATATGCTGTCGATGCATTTTCTCTTGGTGTTGTCGATTACCTCTTGAAACCTTTTGATTATGCTCGATTCTTACAGGCTATAAATAAAGCGGTTAGCTTTAATTTGAGTGCTTCTGAAAATATCTCGGAAACAGCCAACGATTATATGATGGTTAAAGCAGATTATAAATTGTATAAAATTAATTTTGACGATCTGCTTTTCATTGAAGGTCAGCATGAATATGTTACTTTCCATACAAAGGCAAAACGTATAACTGCTTTATATTCACTGAAAAATCTTGAAGATATCTTGCCTAAAGATAAATTTGTGAGAGTCCATAAGTCGTTTATCGTTTCGATAAAAAATATTGAAGACATTGATAAGGTGAATGTTACAGTCTCAGGAAATAAAATTCCAGTCGGAGCAAGCTACAGAGATGCCTTGATAGAGAGACTGTCGTAAAGAGTTAAAGGATTAGAGGGTTAAAGGATTACCTCCTTTATCCCCTTTACCTCCTTTTCACACTTCCAAAACATGAACTTTTTCTAATGTGTTACTCGATGGTCTTTGATATATTTTCAAATCGAACATTGAGACAACAGCGAAAACATGATCAAAGATGTCGCTTTGTATGTTCTCATACGAAATCCATTCTTTATTGGAACTGAAAGCGTAGATCTGAATTGGAATACCGTATTCTGTCGGAGCTAACTGTCTGACCATGAATGTCATGTCTTTGTTGATGAAAGGACAATCTTTTATATATTCGTGTAAATAAGCTCTGAAAATTCCTATATTAGTTTGGCGTCTTCCGTTGACTAAATTGGAAGTATCTACATTATTGAGTTTGTTGTATGCTTCAATTTCCTTTTCTTTATCTTCAATATATTTTGAAATCAACTGAAATTTCTTAAAACGTTCCAACATTTCCGGAGTGCAGAACTTAACTGTATCAGCGTCAATAACGAAAGAACGGGCAATTCGTCTTCCTCCAGAATTTTCCATGCCACGCCAGTTGGTAAATGAGTCTGAAATCAATGTGTATGTGGGAATTGTTGTAATGGTTTTATCCCAATTTTGTACTTTTACTGTTGTTAATCCTATTTCCAAGACTTCGCCATCGGCTTTGCTTTTCTCCATCACGATCCAGTCGCCGATACGAAGCATGTCGTTGATTGTCAGTTGAAGTCCCCCGACAAATCCTAAAATTGGATCTTTAAAAACAAGCATTAAGACTGCAGATAAGGTTCCTAATCCAATCAAAATATTTGAGAGTTGCTTTTGTGTTAATATTGCAACGACCAACAACAAACATATGAGGTAGATGATTATTTTCAAAACTTGAATGAAACCTTTTATTGGTTTGCTTTTTGAAATTTCATAGGTGTCGTAAATGTCGTTCAGCGTTGTAAGTATTGCATCTAACACTCTGCTGTAAATAAATACTTCATAAATCTTGGTTACTATGACAATTGTAGATGCGAGAATTGGGTATGAAGGCAGAGCTGCTGTGACGAAATTTCTTATTATATAAGCAGGGATTATAAGGCATAATCTGCTGAATACGTTGTTTTTAATGAGAATATCGTCTCTTTGTGAATGTGTTTTTTTTATGAAAAAATGTATGGTTTTCCTAACAATAAAGATTACTATTGCATATATGATAATTGCAATAAGAAAGAGAGTGATGACGCTAATTACCTCAGATATAAAACCTGATATTTTCTCGCTTAAACCGAGTCCGGTAAAGATTTCTTCTAATAAATTAATGTATTTTTCGAACATAATCAATTGGTAGCTAATAATATGTTAAGACTTAATGGTTTGATTTCTACTGTTATATCTTTGCTCATAGGTATTGCTTCTCCGTCGATGTTTGCGACTTCTTCCTCCTTGCGTATTACCTTTATTTTCTTGGCTTTATATATGTCGATGAAATTGCTTTTGTCGATCTGTTCTGCTAAGAAATATGTTGCCATTATAGGTATTTCCAAGATGTTGGGCTTTTTGAATATACAAACGTCAAGGAAGCCGTCTTGAACGCTGGCCTTAGGGGAGATTTTTGCATTATAACCGAATTGGTTTGAGTTCGCGAATGTCACGAAGAAAGGCTTGCATTCTATCGTTGCTTTGTCGTCTATGATAAGGGTGTATTCTTTTTGCTTGTAATTGGGATATTTTTCTGTTATTAGCTTGGCGTATGTTACGAAACCTCTGTGTTTGTCTTTTGCAAAATAATCGGCAATCAATGCATCGAAACCTATGCCTGCTAAACTTATGAAAGGAATGTCGTTCATGACGGCAGTGTCGATTTTGTAAACCGTACCATTGTTAATGACTTCTGTTATAAGACGTTCCACTTTAAACGGAAGTTCAAGATGTCGAGCTAATCCGTTGCCGGAACCTAATGGAACTATGATTAAAATCTGTTTTTTGCCGATTAAGCATTTCGCGATTTCATTGATGGTGCCATCGCCTCCAACAGCTGCAATATAATCGTAATCTTCTTCTATGGCTTTGATTGCCAATTCAGAAGCATGCCCAATATATTCTGTGTAAACAATGTTATATTCGTACTTACTTTTGTTAATGTACTTATCTACAAGATTTGGAAAATTATTCTTGTTATGGTGTCCTGAAATAGGATTGACAATAAATAATAATTTCTTTTTCATTTTGTATAATATAACTTGTTGTTTATCATTCTATTATTATATTGCTGTAGCCTTGACTTGAATTGTTTGTCAAGCTCTGACCAATCATTGGTATTTTCCTTGTAAATGTTGTTTTTTAACAATTTATCCGTTTTAATGTTATAAATTCTTTTTATATTTTCTCCGTCTGATTGTAAAAGATATGTTCCGTCTGAGAATGAATATACATTATTAATGTAGTTGATATATGCAGGATTTTGAATGCTGTCGAATAAGTTTCGTCCGAAACTGAATATGTTTTCATTGATGTCAAGAGCGCTGATTATGGAAATTCCTATGTCAGTATGCTGCGCTATTTCATCAACATCTTCATTATCAATAAACTTTGGAGCATAAAAGGCAATTGGAATACTATATGTACCTAAGATGTTTTTGTAATCATCGAATTTATGTTCTGGATTGACATGGTCTGCAGTGATGACAAACAATGTGTTTTCAAACCATTCGTATTCTGAGATTGTTTCGAAGAAATTTTTTAAAGCAAAATCAACATAACTGACAGTTTTTTCAAATGGCGAATTGGTCGTGGTATCAGTGTAATTGCATGGTAATGAATAAGGATGATGCGACGATAGAGTGAAAATAGTAGCGGCGAAAGGTTTTTCGAATTCATTTAGTTTTTTGGCTGTAAATTGTAGGAATTCATTGTCGTAAATTCCCCAAGTTCCATCGAAATCTTTGTCATTGCCGTATTCGTTTCTTCCGTAATAATTATCGAAACCGCTTGATTTTGAAGTTATATCGAAGCTCATAGTTCCATTATTGCCTCCATGGAAAAATGCTGTAGTGTAGCCATTATCTTTTAATGTTTTGCCGAAACCATCAAGTCGGTTAATGGCGTATTTTGATGATGGATAATCTGTTGACATCAGAGATGGCAAGCCGCACAGAATCGAAGGAAGTGCCTCTATTGAACGTCTTCCGTTTGCTAATCCGTTGAAAGTGAGACTTTCATTAAGTAAAGAGTCTAAAAATGGAGTTAGGCTTTTTTCATATCCTTTGTTGTAATATCCTATCATTTCCTGTCCAAAACTTTCAAGTATCAACAATACGACATTACAATTGTTCGTTTTATCTTTAATAAACCTGTTGCTTCTCAGTTCTTTATGATTAGGACTGTATAAAGAATCAATAATGGCATCATCAAAATAATCTATCTTTTCTAAAGAAGTTGATGATAAACTCATACAGATGCTGAAAGGTGTGTTTATGACGAGAACTGTGTTTTTTGCATCAGTATATTCCGTCGCTGTTAGTAAGTTTATCGGCTTTAATTGAAAGCCTCCTCTTATGCCTAAAATCGATAATCCAATGATTAGTATAAAGTTAATGGATTGATTTATATACCATTTTTTGTTTATATTCAAAGATATTTCTTTAAGGTTTGTTTTCCTTACTGTCATAATGATGATAAATAACAAGACAAAGAATATCAAGAACATAAACCAAAAATCTATGATAAAACTGAAAATTAGATTTCCTTGGTTTTCATCAGTTCCTTTAAAAAATGTGAATAACTCTGATGTCATTCTTTTGTCCAAATAACGGTAGTAAATAACGTCAATGAGGTTTAAAGCTATTGCTACAGAATTACTTATAATAAAAATAATATCGGTGATCTTTTTGTAGATATTATTGTATTTAATTTTAAGAGGAATGCCGTATGCGATAAGAAAAGGAATGTTGAAAATTATCAAGGTGTGAATGTCGAAACGTAGTCCTGCAAAATATAACCTTAAAAGTTCGCCCGAGTTTATATCGCTAAAGTCATTAATGTTAAAAAAATATATGAAAAATCTACTTAACGAAAGAAGTAATAGCATGATACATAATCTGATAAGTATCATTTTCCATAAAGTTACTTCTTTGTTTTTTAACATTTTTGACCTTATTTTTTACAAACTTTTATATGCAAAGATACAAAATATAAGTGGTAAATTAAGGGTAGAAAATGAATTTATTCTTAAATTTGTACAAATAAATTTTTTTATAGAAATGAAAGTTAAAATATTGATAATCTTATTGTTATTGGTAAATTGTCTGTTTTCTCAAAATGAGTCTTTCCCTCAATATCCTAATCCTGTAAAGATTCCTGTTTATCTTTCGGCAACTTTCGCTGAGTTAAGGTCGAATGCTTTTCACGCTGGTGTTGATATTAAGACGCAAGGTGTTGAAGGTCACGAGGTTTTCGCTGTCGCTGATGGTTATGTGAGTAGGATAGGAGTTTCACCTTATGGTTATGGCAAAGTTTTGTATATTACTCATAATGATGGCTTTACGTCGGTTTACGCTCATCTTTCAAAGTTTAATGAAAAAATAACTGACTTTGTTAAGGAAAAGCAATATGATGAAAAGTCGTTTACGCAGAATATACTTTTAGAAGAGAAGCAATTTCCGATTAAAAGAGGTGATTTCCTGGGATTTACTGGTGACAGTGGTAGTTCTGGGGGGCCACATCTTCATTATGAAATTCGTTATACGGAAACTCAGGAGCCTGTGAATCCGTTTTATTTCGGACTGAAAATTAAAGATACGAAAAAGCCATGTATAAAAGGCCTTGCTATTTATCCTTTGGAAAATTCGACAGTGAATAATGATAATTCAGCTCTTTATCTCGATGTTGTAAAAAATGATAAAGACGATTATATTGTTGAAAATCCGATATTTAAAGTTAGTGGAGATGTTGCATTCGGTATCAATGTTTATGATCAGGCTGATGGCTCGAGTAATAAGAATGGTCCTTATTCAATAGAATTATTCGCAGAAGACGCATTGATTTTCAGCTTTGTATCTCATAAGTATTCTTATTCTGAAACTCGTTATATAAATAGTTTGATTGATTATTCGTATTTTGTCAAAGAAAAAGAGCGTTACGTCAGAACTGAAATTGATAAGTTTAATGAACTGAGCATTTATGGCGAGAGAGATGGAATAGTTACTCTAAATCAAGGTGATAAGTTGAAGATGAAATTCGTTGTTAAAGATTTTTATGATAATGTTTCTACTTTGGATTTTGTCTTGATAGGAGAGGAAACAACTGATTTTGAACATGAAGACTTGAGTCCAGATTCACTTTATTTCATATCAGATGGCAAATCTTCTGAAATTATTCTTGATGATTTTGAAGTGACGATTCCTGAATTTGCTTTCTATCGTGATGTTGCTATAAAAATTTCTAAAATTGACAGTATTGAAAATATATGTTCCGATTGTGCGTATCAGCTTGGTTATGAAGAAATTCCGTTGCATAAGAGAGTAAAACTCCGTATTAGGCCTAATATGGAGTTTATTGGTGATACATTATTATATATGGCATCTGTGAATAAAGATGGCGAGTTTTCTTTTTTAGGAAATAAAATCGTCGATGATTTTATCGAAGCGCAAACTAATGTTTTAGGTACGTATGTCATTGTAAAAGACAATATTGCACCGATGGTTAAGCCGAATAATTTTAAAACTGATGGCTCTATTCGCGACAATTGGTCGTTGAGAGTTGAGATTGAAGATAAAGAAAGCGGCATCGCCAAATATGATATGTACGTAAATGACGAATGGGTTCTCGCTGATTATGATGCCAAGAATAATTTATTGATATATCAAGTTGATAATCACGTTAAAATAGGAAATAATACTTTGAAAGTTGTAGTCTCTGATATGCTTGGAAATGAAGCGGTTTATACTACCGTCCTTCAACGATAGGGACATACTGATAAGCTCCAGCATCAGGATTGTTACCTCTATCAACTCCGTCTAAATCATATTGTAATAATCCTGTAGCATATTTAGGATTGCCCAAACCAATAGCAGGAGACAGTGTATCTAAATGATAATCATTGTCTTTGTTGACGAATTTAGGGTTTGCGTTAAAGAGACATTCGTTATAATTTATTTCATTATATCTCTTTGTCCTAAGTATTGAGTTGTTGAAAATATATGTGGTATCAGGTCCTGCAACCAACTCTGTATCGAACTCATCTTCTTGATTTCCATACATTATACAATTATTAATTTCGCAGTAGAAGTCGTAAGCGTATGTTATTCCATCGTGAGGATTTTGGTATGCGTTGTTAAAGAATAGGGAAGGGGTTGTTCTTGTGGATTTGTTCCAATAGTTTGCTACCGTACCTTGATCGAAAATATATTGACCTCCACCGGTAAGAGCTACTGCGTAATTGCCGCAATTAGATACTACGAAATTAGACGCTTTTATGTTGTATAAATTGGAATATAATCCTATACCAGTATGATTATCAATGACTGTGTTGTGAATGTTGAGGAATGCTCTGTTGGCTTTTTCAAAACATTGGGCTTGAATTCCGATGAAGCCGTTTTTGATGATGGCGTTGTTTATCGAATGTCCGTAACCTTCACGAGCTTCCATCAGCCAGATTCTGTCCCATTGTCCAGGTTCGTCTGTATAGAAGTCTTCAAGTCTATCTCCTTGAAATACAACGGGATTTTCTGGAGTTCCTTCTACGCGCAACTGTCCTTCGCTATAAGCCCAAAGTCCGCCTCCGCTATGAAAATGTACCTGTGTTCCGGGTTCGATAACTAATGTTCCGTACGAATTTATCAAGGCATAACCGTAAATGACGTATGGTCTTTCTGCTGTCCAATGAACTTCTTGGAGACTATCAGCTATGATTTTAAATTTCGGAAATCCTTCAATATATTGATTTGCAACAATATAATTTGCATTTTGTCCGTATGCCGTTAGACTGATAATCTGTCGGTTGTTGTTTGTTTCAAATATTAGTTTGTCTTCAACAAAGAAAGGATTGTTTTGGTCGTTTGGATTTATCGTAACTCTGATGAAAACGTAAATGCTATCTTTGGAATAAATCTCTACGTCGGAAAATTTGTATCCCGATTGTCCGTCAACGTTGATGCTGAATTGCGATTGTATTCCGTTTTCTAAGCGAATCGAACTTATTTTTAGGTTTTCGTCATTGTTGTTATATATCATAAGCTGTCGGGTAGAAGAGCCGATAGTCGTAAATACGGTATCGAATGCGACGGTATCAGTTGAAAATGAAACTTTTAGAGATTCATCTTCACTGAAATGTGTCGGTTTTCTACACGATGTAAAACCGATTAATATTGTTGCTATTACTACCCAGACGTACTTATGCATATATTTCGTAATCTTATTTTATTACGTTAATTTATTTTTGTTATTGTGCTTGTGTTTTGGTAAATTCTTCCCAAGTTGTTGTTAGGAAAGCATTTGAGCCGAAGAATTTTAAGATTGGTAAAAATTCATTTGCTTGCGCATAACCTGGAACTATTGTCAGAACCTGATTCTCTTCATTCATGAAAACGTATGAAGGATACGACATTCTGCCTTGTAACAGAGCTTGTGCTAATTCATGTGTGCTTTTTCTCGCTCCACTTGAATTGTTTTGGTTTATAAATGTATGTCCTTTAAATTCAATAGGTTCTGTTTGCTCGGCGTTAAATTTTACTGCATAGAAATTCTCGTTCATATATGCAACGACGTCTTTGTCTAAGAAAGTCGTCTGATCCATTTTTGTACACCAACCGCACCAGTCGGTATAAACATCGATGAAGATTTTTTTAGGATTAGTCTCGTTGAGTTTTACGGCTTCCTCAAAGCTCATCCAGTTGATTTTGTTCGTGTCTCTATTTTGAGCTTTTGCATTGAAAGTGAATAATATACTTAATGCGACCAATAATACTATGCTTACTTTTTTCATGTTAATCGTATTTATATTTTGCTCTTTCTATTTCTTTTTTATTGTCTTTGTCTTTAAGGTTGTCACGTTTGTCGTAGAAGTGTTTACCTTTCGCCAATGCTATTGTCACCTTTGCCAAACCTTTGTCGTTGATAAACATTTCTGTAGGAACTATTGTAAATCCTTTTTCATTTGACTTGGTTTTTAGTCTGTTAAGTTCTCTTCTCGTGAGAAGGAGTTTCCTTTCGCGTTTTGGGTCATGGTTGTTATATGTTCCAAGAGCATATTCTGCAATGTGCATCCCTACAACGAACAGCTCGCTGTTTTTGAAAGCACAATAGGAATCGGCAAGACTTGCCTTGCCGTTCCTTATGCTCTTTATCTCCGTACCAGTCAGGACGATGCCTGCCATGTAAGTATCAATGACAAAATATTCAAATGATACTCTTTTGTTTTTGATATGGATTTTATTTTGTGTCTTTTCTTTTGCCATATTTTTGTTAAATTAGGAATGAGGAATTACTTTCAAATCCTGATACCCCAATCATTTCACGTCACCGAGAATTATTGGCATTCCGTCGTTGCCGCCAATTACCACGACTTTAGAGTTTGGAGATTCTGCGAGTTTTAATGTAGCTTCTATACCTTTATCGCGGAGAATTTTGTCGGTGATACTTGCGCTTACGATGCTGTTAGCCTTTGCTTTACCTTCAGCTTCAACACGTTGACGTTCTGCTTCTTGTGCGGCTTTCTCGAGTTTGAATTCGTATTCGAGAGCTTCTTGTTCTTGTTTCAATTTACTTTCAATAGCTGATTTGATAGTTGGAGGTAAGGTTACAGAACGAATAAGAACCTGATTCAGTTGAACATATTTCTCGTCTAAAAGTTTTTTGGTTTCAACGAAAATCTCCTCTTGGATAGCATCGCGTTTTGTTGAATAGATTTGTTCTGGAGTGTAACGTCCAACGACGCTTCTTGCCGCCGAACGCATTGCAGGAACAACGACTCTCGTTAAATATTGTGTTCCGATTTCTGCGTGAAGTTTTCCTAAATATTCCCATTTAGGTTGATACCATGTAGAGAATTCTATTTTGATTTCCAAACCGTTAGATGACAACGCGCTCATCTCTTCCGATGTTTCTTGCTGACGTGTCTCATAAACATACATGGTGTTCCATGGAGCTTTGAAATGGAAACCTTCTTCGTATGTTTTTTCTTTCTCAACACCGCCACCGAACAGACGATATAAAACACCGCCGTGTCCTGCAGGAATTGTGACTGCTATTCTATTCCAGAAGATTATCAATAAAAAGATGATTCCTACGATAATAAAGATAGGTGTGTACTTCTTTAAATCATTGTTGTTGTGATTGTTAGATTGTTGTGTGTATTCCATGATATGTGTTTTTTAATTTGTACAAATATATGATTTTTTTTCTGAAAAATGATATCGCTTCAGCAATAAAGAATATATATTTATCCCAATAACGTATATTTATAAATGTTATTTTTAAAATGACCAAATAATCTGTAATTTTCCATCGCCATGCCAATTGTTTTCAATGGTTTCTAAACCGCTACCAATAGTATGTTTATCGTCATAAAATGTGAATCCAATTTTACCAGAGATTTGCAATTGATTGAATATCTTAATCTTGCCGACTAAATACGTCCTTAATCCTTTCCCAGATAAAGCACCGATGGCAAAGGCGTATAACATATCGTTTTCATAAGCATAGACGCTGCCTTTCTCAGCGTTGAATAATTCATATCGAAATGAGAAATTGTATGTTTTATCTGCTGGATTGTATATAACGTCCTGATATATAAGATACGAGTTATATTCCCCGTCTTCATGATTGTTGAAATGGTATTCGATTCTATTCTTGAATGTAAAGCTGTTGGATAAATCATAACTGATATGAAAACGTATCATATTGTTTTTATCCTCGACCAAATATCTCTGATATATGTCGGTGTTTTTTGTATTAAGCATTTTGCTTCTATTTCTGTACTCTATGAACATCAATGAAGTGCTGTTTGGTTGATAATTTAATTGTGTGTCAAAATCAAAGCCGTGACTTGGAGAATGTGCGTTGTTCTTGAACCAGTCGGATTGGTAAAAGTCGACACTTGAAATGAGTTTCCAATTTGCTGCTATTGAAATTGCTGTGCTGAAATAAGTTCCTTTTTCATTTCTTGTACTACTTCCTGAAGCAAAAGCGTTGCTGTAAAGACATTGATAATCTTTAGCATAGTTGCGATACAAAATAGTGATTTCGATGTAGCCTGTCGGTTGGATAGTAGTACCTAATAATCCTGCAAAAGCTTTATTGTCGCTCATTGAGATTTCTCCGTAAAAAAGCATTTTGTTTAGAACATAATAAAAGTCAATGCCTTGGTTTATCAGGTTTTTACCTCTGAAATAGAATGAGTTATAAACATTTCTGTCGGGTTGTAGGTATGCGCTTAAATCTGTTTTATGTAAGGTGTATCCAATTTGAAAATTGGCGTTTCTGTAACTTAAGTTCAAGCCGTATAATTGTTGTCGAATAGCTTTTCTGTCTAAAATTTCGTTATAGGTGCGATGAAGTCCGCTTTGCTGTAAGCTGCTAATTTCCAACGGTGTTTTGTTGATGCTATCGTATGATATTATGTTTGCGTCAACTTTTTTGTTGGAATAGAATATTGTCATTTCCAAGTCTTTGTATTGCAATGTGCTTGCGACGCCTCTGAGATAGTAGGTTTCGTTTGCAGATTTGCTTGTGGATATTTTCTTGTTTCTTCTCAGCAGGCTTCCTCCTCGAGCGACAAATGCCATTCCGGAACCCATCGTAAGACCTTGACCTAAAGAGATTTTGTAGTTTCCTGCTGAAAATGTCTTGATAATTCCCAAGTCGTTGATGTTGAAGTGAAATGAAAAAAAATCGAATCCGGAATAACAGTTGTCGCCGAGAAGTTTTCTTATTGAATCGTTGATTTTGTTTCGGAAGATATATTCTCCAGGATCTTTTTCCAAGACAAATCCGGCTTCAATTTTACTTTTATAGGTGTAGTTGTATCGTAGATATATTTTTTGTGAACTGCCAAGATAAAAAGAATTAGGCTTCTGATATAGAAGTGAGTTTTCGATGTCATAATATCCTTTCTTCTTGTTAAGACATTGATTTACTTCCATTAGTAATTTATTTTTTCCGTATTTCAAATCACCGATTTTGAATTTTTCTTTTTTGCTTTCAAAGCATATTATCGGTTTAATCATCTCAATGCTTTTTTTATCCAAACCTTCAACTTCGTGTAACTCTTCGATAAACAAAAAATCTCCGAACTCTTTTCTATATTTCTTTATGTTTTCCAATTGAAAAACACTTATGATCTTTAATTCGGCGAGTTGGTCAATATCGTCTTTGTTGATATTTATCGGATTTTCTACTATGTTCCAATAATTTTCAATCAGTTCGGAATAGTCATTGACCTCTTCGCCCGAATCCTCCGACATACGTTCAATATGTTCTATCAGCAAATCGTTGTTGATTTGAGCGATGCTGTTAAGGCAGATAAATGTCAGTATTAAAAGAAATATTCTTCTCATGATAAAAACTCCTATGTAGTATTCCTTTTGTTAATTTTGAAAATTATACTGCTACTTAAAGAAGTGCCCAATCTCTGATTCATCTGCGCCGACACTTCGATTATAAAATACTTATAATCATATCCGACGCCGAACGTAAGCATCTCTGGTTTGAATTGAAATCCGCCTCTTATGAGGAAATTCTTGTAAATCTCATATTCCAATCCGAATCTGAATGAGAAGTCGTGTCCAAAGTTTTCTTCGATTTCTCCTGTTATCAAAAAATCGTCATTTACCAAATAAGAAAGTCCTAATCTCATGATTATTGGTATCTTATCTTTATTTAAACTTCTGAATTTGACACGGACAGGATTAAAGACGTATACTCCCAAACATAGAACTTCGTTGATTTTATATTGAATCCCGATGTCGAAAGTAGGAGCAGACTTGTTCTCGTATACTCCGGAAAAATTTATGAAAATATAGTATAGTTTAATGCCGATATTGAAATTGGGACCGAGACTTTTTGCGATACCGAGACCAAAAGTATTCTCGTTATAGTTTTCATATCCAAATTGAGAATATGAGATGCCGATGTTGCCCA
Organism: Bacteroidales bacterium; assembly: GCA_045596465.1. GTDB lineage: Bacteria > Bacteroidota > Bacteroidia > Bacteroidales > F082 > Limimorpha. The sequence goes on from JAZOCI010000110.1 coordinate 15,253, forward strand.
TTTTGAAAGGCAGTATCAATCCGGCGTCTTTTGTGCCGAGTTCTTTTAATAGGAATTTGTTTTCGTATGATATTCCGAAACTTAAATTCTGATATGAAGCAAAACCTGCAGGGTTGTTGTGAAGAGACCAAAAACCGTCCATTGTGACAGAACATTTCCCAAGTGAGTTTGTTCTTCCGCCAGTCGGTTGTAATAATTCCCAAGCGTTTAGCTGACAGATGCTAAAAAGGATAATAAGTCCTATTGTGAAAAAACGTTTCATAATGGTCGTTGGTTTAAAAAGTTTCATTGCAAAGGTATGATAATTTTACAATGTTTTGAAATAAAATGTATCTTTGTAGTATGTTAATTTTTCTTAGGTAGTATGTTAAAATTTGTTATGTAGTATTAATATAATGTTATGGAATATCTAATCTATTTATTAGCAGTGATTTTCATTATTGTCGGAATTATTGGTGACGTAGTGCCAGGATTGCCTGGCGTACCTATTAGTTATGCGGCGATGCTATTTTTGCATTTTTTTACAGATATAAGTTATCCGATAACGGCGCTTGTTGTTTATGGAATCGTATGTCTTCTGATAACAATACTCGATTATTTTGTTCCGATTTGGGGGACAAAGAAGTTCGGTGGGACCAAAGCTGGTGTTAGAGGAAGTACAATAGGATTAATAGTAGGTGTGATTGTTTTACCTTTGTTAGGAATTGTACTCGGACCTTTCGGTATTATTGGAATAATTGCTGGACCGTTTGTTGGTGCATACATAGGAGAGAAGATGAGCGGGGTTGAGGATACACTCGCTTGGCGTTCGGCACTCGGTTCTTTTGTCGGATTCGTCGCAGGAACATTATTGAAGGTGGTTTATTCTTTAGTCGTTGGTTTTGTGGTAATAAAAGACATTATTGTCTCGTTTTTTTAGAGACTCAGAGACACAAAGATGTTGTGACTCTGAGTCTTTGTGTTTTTACATCTCTACATCTCTTCTACAGCTCTTTTCTTCCATGAGTCGGGATAGCCGGCTTGCTTAGGCTTCGCTGGATAACCGTGTCCGTTGTCGATGAACTTGCCGTTTTCTTCTTGTTTGATGTTGCTGTCTAAATATTTTACCAACAAGAAATTATCTAATTCCTTCCAGCGTCTCACTGTGTTTTGTCCCGATTTCGATGAGTAGTCGGTCAGGAATGCGATGGCTTCTTCTTTAGAATTGTTTAAAAGCTCAACAGCTTCTTTGTCAATATCTTTTACTTCATTCTGATATTGTGTTTCTAATTCTTTCTGTACTTTCTGTATGTCGCCGATGACTCTATTATAAAAAAGGTATTTGAAGTGCGCCACTCTGTTAAAGACCCAGAATGCTGCATTGTCGGAATATGTTATCATATTGCCGTTGCCTTGACGAAATTCCTCCGGCACTTCTGTTATTGAGCAGTAGAATGGAGTGTAAACCGTTGAGTTTGTGTCGTCAACGCCGAACCATATAATGCCTCCTATCTCATTTGGTAACCAATTTCTTGTCTGAGCGATGAAAGAGAATCCTGTTTGTTGCGTGACGGTACTTCTTTCGTGAAAATATTCTTTTCCTTCATATTCCCAATAGAGCGGAGTCCATCTGTATGGCGAGCCGAACGGTTCTGCACCAAATCCTTGTGACTTGTCTAACTCAGTATTTTGGAAATGATTACGCATGAAATACATCATATCGTCTAAAGAAATTTTGCGGTTAGGTTTTACGTAAAGAGGCATTCTCGGATTGTCTAAGTTCTTGCCTGTCGCGTAATCCCAATATTGATCCATATCGTCGCATACGTCGTTGAACATCATCCATACGCGTAGGTCGCAGATACGAGCTGCTGCGAAATCTACTGGAGCGAAGGCTGCACTGAAGTCGAAGTCGGCGTCTTTGCCAGAGAAATAATTTTTTCTTCTTGCAAAATCAATGATGTCGTGTTTGTAAATGACTTCAACATCTTGGTTATAGAGTTTCTTCCAGTCTTTGTCGGTGATGGATTTCTTGCCGTCACGCAAAGGGAATGTTGTGATACGAGCTGCGTTGGCGTGACCGGAGACGTAGCCGTCAGGAATTCTTATCGCGACCCAGACTGCGCCTTTGTCGGCATTGACGGTATCGTTTAATTTCTTGTCATATCTCGGAGTGTAGCCTTTACCGATTATCTCCATGTACCAAACTTCGTTAGCGTCTGATATTGAGAATGTCTCGCCGTCGCTGCCGTAGCCGTATTCTTCCACTAAGTCGGCTATTAGTTTTATCGCCTCGCGTGCTGAGCTGCTGCGTTCTAATGCCATGAACATCAAACTTCCGTAATCTATTATTCCTGTCGGGTCAATGAGTTCGGTGCGACCTCCGAAAGTCGTTTCTCCCAATGCTACTTGATTTTCATTGATATATCCTACTACCTGATAAGTGTGAGCGGGTTGAGGGACGTAACCTCTGATTTCATTTGTTCCTCTGTCGTATATGGTTCTCATATCGCCAGGATTCCAGTCGGCGGCGGGAGTGAAGTAGAGCTCGCCGTATCTGATGTGCGAGTCGGCGGCGTAGGTGATGAAGTTAGAACCATCTACGGAGGCTCCTTTTGTCACTAAGAAATTGGTGCAGCCATTAGAGTCGATGGTGAAAATTGAAATTAATAAAATGAGTAATAATGCTTTGATGTTTTTCATGATTGTGATTTTTTTCTTTGCACAAAGATAAAATTTTTCGTCATAAAATCTTATCTTTGCGTTAAATAATAAACGATGAAATATCAATCTATTCCTTTGGCGGAGCGTCTGCGTCCGGCTTCTTTAGATCAGTATATTGGACAGGAGCATCTTGTAGGTGAAAATGCAGTTTTGCGTCGTGCCATTGAGAGCGGTCGCATCCATTCTATGATATTCTGGGGACCTCCTGGAGTGGGAAAGACGACGTTAGCTTCTATCATCTCCAAGCAGGTGAAGAGGCAGTTTTATGTCCTAAGTGCTGTTAGCAGTGGAGTGAAGGAGGTACGTGAGGTCTTCGACAGAGCGCGTATGGCTCCTGATACGCCGATTTTGTTTATCGATGAAATTCATAGGTTTAGCAAGTCACAGCAGGATTCTCTCCTTAATGCCGTTGAGAAAGGTCTTATAATATTAATAGGTGCTACTACGGAGAATCCGAGTTTTGAAGTTATTTCACCATTGCTGTCGCGATGTCAGGTTTATGTGTTGAAGTCGTTGGAGAAAAATGACTTGGATAAACTTCTCGACAATGCAGTCTCTGTCTTGGAAAAAGATTATGGTAAGAAGATAGAACTTCAGGAGAAAGAAGCCTTGATGCATATCAGCGGCGGTGACGCCCGTAAGCTGCTTAATGCTATAGATTTAGTTGTTGGAATGACTTATGAGGCTAATACCGAAACCGAAATCTTGACGATTACCAATGAGGTCACGACACAATATATCCAGAGTAATTTGTTGAAATACGATAGGTTAGGGGAGATGCACTACGACATCATCTCTGCTTTTATCAAGTCGATGCGTGGATCAGACCCTAACGCGGCGGTCTATTATCTTGCTCGTATGTTGGAGGCTGGCGAAGATCCTTTGTTCATAGCTCGCCGTATGTTGATTCTCGCCTCGGAAGATATTGGCAACGCTAATCCTAATGCTTTGTTATTAGCCAACACTTGCTTCGATGCTGTGAATAAGATAGGTTATCCTGAAAGTCGTATAATTCTTTCGCAGACTGCTATCTATCTCGCTTCCTCACCGAAAAGTAACGCTTCTTATATGGCTATCAACACCGCTCAGGAAGTCGTGCGCAAGACTGGTAACCTTAGTGTTCCTATGCACTTGCGTAACGCTCCTACCAAGCTGATGAAGGATATTGGTTATAGCGACGGCTACAAATACGCTCACGACTATGAAGGCAACTTCGTGGAGCAAGAATTCCTCCCGCAAGATATTTCTGGTACTCGTTTCTATTCGCCTCAGAATAATCCTCGTGAGAACGAGATGCGAAACTCTCTGAGAAACAAATGGAAAGAGAAATATGGATATTGATTTAATTGACAATTGACAATTACTACTGATGCGATAAAATTCGCCAAGTAGTAGTTAAATTATTAAATATAAATTAATTACAAGCGTTCTTTGATTTTTTGATTTGAAATTGTTGATGGTAACTTTGCAGTCAAAACCTCAAAGTTATGCATCTCG
>JAZOCI010000111.1:0-8742 GCA_045596465.1 Bacteroidales bacterium
CATATCCTAATCTTAATACAACGGATGGAAATACAATATTAAATGCTTTTAATATTCAAGGATTTCCTTCTGGTAACATAAACCGTAACTCTGGAAGTGCTATATATAGAAATGTATATCAAACTCAAACTGTAGAGCAGCTTTCACAACTCGCAGAAGTCAATATTGATGGTAAGGTTGTGATAAATTCTAATACTCGTGTGGCTGAGATAACAGTTGAGTTAGACTATACTTCAAGCAGCGTAAATAATACCAACTATCTTACAATTATGATGCTGCAAGATAATATCTTAGGTTCACAAATTGGAGCTGAACAATATAATCCAGAACAAATAGTAGATGGTCAATATTGCCACATGCATGTCTTACGTGATGTCATTACCTCAACATGGGGAGATGCAGTAAGTCCAGCTACAGCAGGCACTCATATCGTAAAGACATATACATACGAAATCCCAGAAATAATAGGCGATCCTAATGGCGTTGAAGTAGATTTGGATAACATCTATTTCCTTGCTTTCGTAGCAGAAACATATCAAGGAACACCAACACGCCCAATACTTAATGTCGATAAGTTGGAGAATGTGATTGATGGAGAAACTCCTGAACTTCCTCACTACTGGACACCAGATCCTTCTCTCTATGCAAATAATATGACAGTCATCGCTACGATAGCAATAGACGGCGTGGAACAATATAACACCGATCTCGAACTCGGTGCTTTCTGCAACGGTGAACTCAGAGGCGCAGAGAGACTACAAGAGACAGCTGGCAATTACGAATGCTTCCTGATGATATACGGTAACGCAGGCGATAACATCACCTTTAAGTTATACGACCACGCTTCAGGAAATATCTTAGACCTTAAGACAAATCAATCGTTGACATTCGAGGCTAATGCCACAATAGGCGATGTGTTCGATCCATACGTTATCAACTTCACGAATACTGTGGTTCACAACCAAGCTCTTAAATCAGGCTGGAATTGGTATTCTACATACATTGTAAACGAAGGCGCTGAAGGTCTCGCCAACTTGGAAAACGCTGTCGGAACAAACGGTATACAAATCAAGAACCAAAGTAAGTTCGTCAACCAAGCAGGTGGCAACTGGTACGGTACCATGACAAGCACAGCGGTAGAAGACATGTATATGATTCAGCTTTCATCAGCAACAAATGTCGCATTAGAAGGCTACGAAGTAAATCCTGCTGATTATCCAATCACATTAGGAACTAACTGGAAATGGATAAGCTATCCATTGTCAGCATCTATTTCTGTTGAAGAAGCATTTGCATCAGCCAACCCAAGCAATGGCGACTATGTCAAGTCACAGACAGGCTTCGCACAATATTACGATGGCTTAGGATGGAGCGGAACTCTCAAGACTATGACACCTGGTATGGGTTATATGTATCAGAATAAATCTGGTTACGCCAAGACATTGGTCTACCCAACATCAAACAATAAGTCAGCGTCAGTGTCAGTATCAGAGTCAGAATCAATCAACCATTGGACAGCTGATTACTCGAAATATCCAATGAACATGACGATGATAGCAGTGGTTGAAGGCGCAGAAAGCGCTTATGAAGTGGCAGCATTTGTCGACGGTGAATGTCGTGGCAGCGCAAGACCAATCTACGTCGAAGCTCTTGATAGCTACATTATGTTCATGACAATAAGCGGTGAAGACAACGAAACTCTTACATTCAAATATTACGATGTAGAGACAGGCGAGACATACGCTATCACAGACGAATTCACATTCAGTGTCAACGCGACAGTCGGTGATGTTATGAATCCATACGTCATGACAAGAGGCACTATGGGCATCAATGAATTATCTTCATCAATCAATATCTATCCAAATCCTGTTGATAACGAGCTCTTCCTCGCAACAGAACTTCGCGTTGAAGAAATCGCGATTTACGACATTTATGGTCGCCTCTGCTGTAGGGACGCATCGAATGCGTCCACATCGAATGCGTCCACATCAACGATGGACACATTCAATGTGTCCGTACAGGATTTGGAAAATGGAATTTATTTCATCAATATAAAAACCGAAAACGGGAACGTCGTTAGGAGATTTGTTAAAAAATAGGAATATTATTTTTTTAAGACATACGTCCGTATGTCTCTACGAGAGATTATCGTAAATTCTGTAGAGGCGCACGGCGTGCGTCTAAGGAATTAATCATAGACATAAAAAATATGAAAAAAACCTTACTACTTACAATTGCATTATTATTTTCGGTGGCTGTTTTTTCACAGAGCAGAGCCACTCTTTTAAGTGAAAGTTTTGACAAGAACTCGCTTCCATCGGGTTGGAAGGTAATGGGCGATGGCGCTAAGAACTGGTCAATAGCAAAGACAGACAAAGCCGGTGGCAAGCCCAACGAACTCGACCTCTACTGGGATCCTGTCTTCAAAGGCATTTCACGAATGACAATGAAACCATTCGACCTTACAAACGTACCTGCTATAGCCATTTCGTTCAGACATTATCTCGACTATTATCCTTATTACGATGGAGATTGCTTCTTAGGCATCGCGACTTCATCAGATAATGGAGAGACATGGAACGATGGCTGGAGACAAGCATACGACAAAACCGACAGATATGTCGTCAATGAAATCATCACCACACCCGATATGGGAAAAGCTAACGTCCTGGTTTGCTTATATTTTGAAGGCAGCACCGAAATCATCAATTCATGGCAATTCGACGATTTCCTCATCTTCTCGCAAGAAACAAACGATGCCGAACTGTTAAGTGTTGATGTTCCAAGTAATTTAGGAAACGGATATAATGAAGTCTCTTTCACTGTCAGAAACTTAGGTTCTTCAACGATAGAGACTTTTGAGGCGAAGTATCAAGTCGAAGGTAGCGACGATTTCGTAAGCGAGACATTTGAAACAAACATAGAGACTTTCGCTTCAGAACAATTTACATTCAAAAAAGCCAATTTCTTCACAGCCGGCGACATCACTATTAAGGTAGAAATCACTTCTGTCAATGGAACAGCTGACGATTTCGTCGACAATAATGCAGGCAGCAAAGATATCTTAGTCGGAATGAGTACGGCAGAGAGAATCGCTATGATAGAACACTTCTCCAGCTCGACATGTTTCCCATGCGTCTTCACCAACAAAGACATGGACACTCTCACGCAAAACAATGCCGGGAAATATACTTATGTCAAATATCCAATGAACGGACCTGGTTTCGGCGACCCTTATTATATCTCAGATTGTAATACAAGAAGAAATTATTATAGCGTAAATAACGTCCCGATGCTTTTCCTAAACGGTACTAATTTAGGAGACAATGTCACACAAGAAAAAATGGACATAAGTTATAATACACCATCATTCTTCGACATAAGAGGCAGCTTCACATTAAACGGAAATAACATCACAGTCATCGCCGACTTCATGTCGTATATCGACATCAATAATCTAAAAGCTTATATCACTGTCAATGAAAAGACTACCACAAAAAACATCGGCAGTAACGGCGAGACCGAGTTCCATCATATCTTGATGAAGATGTTAAGTTCTTCAAACGGCAACAACATGAATTTTGAAGCAGGAAAATATCAACGTTTGGAATTCACATTCGATATGTCGTCGACAAACGTAGAAGAACTCGATGATTTAGAAGTCGCTATCTGGATTCAAAATTCTTCAACCAAAGAAGTTCTCAACAGCCGTTTCGCGTACGAATATAGCGAACATGTCTATCCTGTTCAAAACGTAAACATCACCACAATAGGCGAAGATCCGAAAGCGGTGGTCAGCTGGAACGCTCCAAGTCAAGGAACACCAATAGGATACAACATCATCATCGACGGAAAATTGATAAAAGAAAACGTTAAGGAATTGACATTCACCGATGAAGCCTCCGTATGGAATGTCTACGACGGATTGAAACATATCGTTGAGGTCGTGGCAGTATATGAAAACGGAATGACATCAGTAAGTGCGATAGGAGAAATAAACAATGTGGTAAATCTCGATGAGTTTGAAGAAAATCAAGTTATTTGCGACATCTACCCTAACCCTGTTAAAGACGAATTGACTATCGCAACAGAGATTCGTGTAGAAGAAGTTTCGATTTACGACATTTACGGTCGCCTCTGTTGTAGGGACGCATCGAATGCGTCCACATCAACGATGGACGCATTCAATGTGTCCGTACAGGATTTAGAAAATGGAATTTATTTCATCAATATAAAGACTGATAAAGGTAATATCGTTAGAAGATTTATTAAGAATTAAGAATTATTTTTAAGACATACGTCCGTGTCTCTACATGAGATTATCGTAAATTCTGTAGAGGCGCACGGACGTGCGTCTAAGGAATGAATATCATAGAGTTTAAAAAATAACCCAAGGTCTGTAGACCGTAGACTGTAGACATAAAAGACATGAAAAAGACATTATTACTTACAATCGCATTGTTTTTATCGGCTGTAGCATTTTCGCAGAGCCATGTATTTTTAAGTGAAAGTTTTGACGGAGAGAACATTCCGGAAGGTTGGACGTTATCAGAAACAGGAAAAGACAACTGGGAGATTTCCAACTCCAACCATGCGGGTGGCGAGCCTAACGAGCTTCTGCTCAACAATTATCCACCAATATTCAACGAGACCACACGTGTCATCTCGCCTGCCGTAAACCTCAGTGGCGCTGATGAAGTCATTCTCAGCTTCAGACATTGTCTCAACAACAACATCGATGCGGAAATTCAGCAAGTACCTTATATCATAGGTGTAGCAACATCTACAGACTTGGAAAACTGGAATACGGTCTGGTCGGAAGAATACAAAGAATCAGGTGCTTATCAGATTTTCGAGTTTATAAACACCAAAGATTTGGGTAACAACGTTCACTTCTGCTTGTTCTTCACAGGCTCTAACTTTATGATAAACGGCTGGGTGTTTGACGACTTTTGCATCTCGACACAAGGAGAACTCGACATTGAAGCTGTAAGCCTCGACATTCCACAGATGATACATCACGGCGGACACAAAATCGCATTCACTGTTCAGAACATAGGCTCTTCAACAATAACATCTTTCGAAGCAAAGTTAGAAGGCATCAACGGCACAGTCATCACTGAGACATTCGAGACAAATATAGAATCTTTAGAGATTCAACAATTTACATTCTCAGAAGCTATCAATATAGCTCCAGGTTCATATAACGTAAAAGTCGAATTGACATCCATTAATGGCGAAGACGACGGCAACGAAAACAACAATATCGTGGAGAAAGACGTAAATGTCGGCATGGGTTACGTTGCTAAAATCCCTATGATAGAACACTTCTCGAGCTCGACATGCAGCTATTGCGTTAATGCCAATATAGTTATAAAACAAGTACTTGCCGACAATCCTGGCAAATACACCTACACAAAATATCCGACCAAATTCCCTGGCATAGGTGATCCTTACACAACAGAAGAAGTCAAGACCAGAGTGAATTATTACAAAGTCAGTGGCGCTCCAGAGTTTTATTTGGACGGCATCTGGGAAGCATACGAGATAGTGAGTCCTGAAGACATCGACTCGGTTTACGGCTCAAAAACTTTCCTCGACCTAAGAGGCGCGTTCACCGTTAATGGCAATACTATCAACATCATCGCCGACTTCATGTCGTACATAAAAATGGACAGCGTGAGAGCTTTCATCTCCGTCAACGAAAAGACCACGACAAAAAATGTTGCAACAAACGGCGAAACCGAGTTCCATCATATCATGATGAAGATGTTAGCCGACGACAACGGCAACCCTATAAATCTTGAAGCAGGAGAATATAAACGCTTGGAATTTTCTTACAACATGGATTCCACTTTCATGGAAGACATCAACGACCTTGAAGTCGCGCTCTGGCTGCAAAACTACGAGACACATGAAATCTACAACAGCCATTACGCTTACGAATATACCGAACATTGCTATCCTGTTCAGAACCTAACTCTCGGTTTAGATGGCAACAACGGAACAGTCAGCTGGGATGCTCCCGAAAAAGGCAATCCTATTGGTTATAAGATACTGATAAACAATAACGTTGTATTGGAAAACACTTCAGTATTATCACATAACTTCACATTATCAGACGACATCTTCATCGCAGAAGTAATTGCTTTATATGAAGAAGGAAAGACTTCGGTTGCTGTTGCCAAGACATATCGTCAAGGAGAAAATATTGCAGAACATAACAACGAATTGAATTGCAATATCTATCCAAATCCGGCGAATGACATATTGACAATCGCAACAGAACTTCGCGTTGAAGAAATCGCGATTTACGATGTTTACGGTCGCCTCTGTTGTAGGGACGCATCGAATGCGTCCACATCGAATGCGTCCACATCAAATTCGATGGACACATTCAATGTGTCCGTACAGGATTTAGAAAACGGAATTTATTTCGTCAATATAAAAACTGAAAACGGAAACATCGTTAAAAGATTTATTAAGAATTAAGAATATTATTTTTTAAGACATACGTCCGTATGTCTCTACAAGAGATTATCGTAAATCTTGTAGAGGCGCACGGACGTACTCTTTATTTTACTTAGAACTAAGTACTTCATCTAGAACTAAGAACTTCATCACTCCATTACTCCATTACTCCATAACTAAAAAAGACGCTTCAACGATATATTGTTTATTTTCATCGGTATCATCGAAACGTCTCTACTTGTTGTCTTGTTGGCTTAAAAAAAGATTGTCATTAGCATTTAATGACAATCTTTTTTTTATATTTTTGTAACATTAAAATTTAAACCATGAAGAGAATACTACTTATAGCATTTGTGTTTTTATTTACAGAGATTCAAGCTCAAAACAACATCAACATCATTAATGAAGATTTTAGTGGAGATGCTATTCCAAGTGGCTGGTACACAGAAGGTAGCGGTAAAAACAATTGGTACATATCGCAAAGTTTCAGTGCTGGAGGCAAGCCTAATGAGATGCAACTTTTATGGAGTCCTCCGTTCAGTGGTATTTCACGCTTGGTGACACATGCCGTCGATTTGACAAACATAACAAATGCCATGATGTCGTTGAATCATTACACCGCTTTGTTCGGCAACACGGGAGCCACGATAGGAGTAGCCACATCATCAGACGACGGCGTCACATGGAACAGAGTATGGTCGGAGAAATACACGGAAACAAACAAACAATTTTCTGTCGTTGAAAATATTGGCGGTCCCGACATGGGAAAATCCAACGTCAGATTCTGCATCTACTTCGATGGCAATTCATCAAACATACAAAGCTGGTATTTCGATAATTTCAAAATCTATACAGTTGAAAATCTTAACATTGAGATAACAAGCATCGACATGCCAACTTACGTCTGCCACGGCAAACATAACATCACATTCTCAGTGACAAACGTAGGCGAGTCGAAAATAAAATCATTCGAGGCAAGATGTATCGTCAACGGCAACGAAGAACTTTCAGAGACATTCTACACCGAAATATCATATTTGGAAACCAAACAAGTCACATTCGAAGATTTATTTAATTTTACTTTAGACAAAGACTTTAACATTGAAATAGAGATATTTAGAGTCAACGACAGCGAAGACGACAGCTCAAATAACAGTATTTCAAAAATCATCAAGACAGCTTTGGGTGAGACTCAGAGAATCCCTATGATAGAACACTTCTCGAGCTCGACATGCGGACCATGCCCGACAGCAAACTACGGAATGGAAATGCTGACTTCCAACAATCCAGATAAATACACTTACACCAAATACTCCATGAACTTCCCTGGCAAAGGCGACCCGTACTTCACGACAGAATGTGAGGCAAAGAGATTCTACTACAATATGGGCGGCACACCGGAACTTTATTTAGACGGAACCTACTACGGAAACAAATTCATCGACAATGAATATTTCAACAATCAATATAAGGTTCCGGCCCTCGCTAACGTAAGAGGCGCTTTCACTGTGGAAGGCAACACTATCAAAGTTATAGCCGACTTCATGTCATACTTCGATATTAAAAACGCGAAGGCTTATATCGCTGTCAACGAGAAGACAACGACAGGCAACGTAGGAACTAACGGAGAAAAAGAATTCCATCATATCATGTTGAAATTCTTGAACGACGTCAACGGAACAACATTGAATATCAACGCTGGAGAATATCAACGTTTAGAATATTCTTACGATATGTCGACAACTTTCATGGAAGACATCAACGACCTTGAAGTCGCGCTCTGGCTACAAAACGACGAGACTAAAGAGGTGTACAACAGCCACTTCGCTTACGAATATACAGAACATTGCTATCCTGTTAAAAATCTCATGACTTTGATTGACGGCGACAATCTTACCATAAGATGGTCAGCTCCTGAGAAGAGCAATCCCATTGGATATAATGTTTATATCGACGGCAAATTAATGGCAGAAAAGGCATCATCACTCGAATATTCTTCGAAGTTGAATGGCAGACAAGTCGTTGAGGTTGTAGCGGTTTATGCCAACGACAAGACTTCAGTCGGATGCGCGAAACAAATTATTAACGGAGATAATGTGAGCGAGGAGATATTAAAAGACGACTTACGCATCTATCCGAATCCGGTTGGAGATGTGTTATTCCTCGCAACAGAACTTCACGTTGAAGAAATTTCGATTTACGACATTTACGGACGTCTCTGTTGTAGGGACGCATCGAATGCGTCCACATCAACGATGGACACATTCA
>JAZOCI010000112.1:0-2233 GCA_045596465.1 Bacteroidales bacterium
GTTGTGTACAATAAGGGACGCTCCGTTGTAGATGGCATGTCCGTTTTTTACATTTTGCCTGAGCAGGCAGAAGACGTAAAAATTGGTATGGCTGTTGGTAAAAAATTGGGTTGTGCCGTTGTGCGTAACAAAATGAAGCGTCTTATGCGTGAAGTTTTTAGAATGCATAAGATGAGGCTTAAAAAAGGGTATCATATTGTTTGGGTGGCCCGCCGCAAATTGGCGAAGGCTGATTTAAAGACTTATGAGCGTGTTTTTTTAAGACTTGCTAAAAGAGCAGCACTGTTACAAGAGTAAGGATGTAAATAAAATGGCAAAAATTCTGATTATGTTCGTCAGATTTTATCAGTTGTTTATTTCACCGATGTTTGGTCCAAGCTGTAGGTTTTATCCTACCTGTTCTGCCTACGCCATTGAAGCATTACAAAAGAAGGGTGCTTTAAAAGGTTCCTGGCTGACAATCAAACGCTTGCTAAAATGTCATCCTTTTCATCCCGGTGGCTATGATCCTGTTGAGTAAGATAGGTTAATAAATCATAAAAGACATTACATTTACATTCTTCATTAAGGAGTAGTGATATTTTGGACTTCCTCAGCGATCTCGTTCAACAAGCGCTTACTTTCTTGTATGGCGTTACTGAAACTTTGGGTATGCCCAGCTACGGCTTGGCAATTATTTTGATGACCGTTATCATCAAAATTGTTTTGTACCCCCTTACTAAAAAACAAATCGAATCCATGAAGGCTATGAATAAAATTCAGCCTAAAATGAAAGAAATCCAAGCTAAGTATAAAGATGACAAACAACGCTTGAATTTGGAATTAGCTAACCTTTATAAAACTGAAGGCGTTAATCCTCTTTCCGGCTGCCTGCCTTTGATTGTACAAATGCCGATTATGATTGGTATCTTCTACGGCATTCGTGATTTCCAATATGTTGGTCCTTCCAACTTCCTGTGGATGGAAAGCATTTCCAATCCGGATCCCTGGTACATTCTGCCGATTCTTTCTGCAGTAACTACCTTTATTCAATCCAAACAAACCATGCCTGAAGGTGGCGGTGCTCAAGGTAAAATGATGCTTTACTTCATGCCCTTGTTCATTGGTTACATCAGCTTCACTTTCCCCGCTGGTCTTGTAATTTACTGGGTTGTAATGAACATTATGCAAATTGGTCAGCAAGCTATGATGAACAAAGCTGCTGCATCTAAATAAGAATATTAGGAGTTGTTAAGATGGCTTTTGTTGAAATGACTGCTAAAACTGTCGATGAAGCCGTTGCCAAAGCTCTTAAAGAATTAAATATTACTGCTGAAGAAGCTGTAGTTGAAGTTCTGGAAGAAGGCAAAAAAGGTTTTCTTGGCATGTTCAGCAAAGATGCTAAAGTTCGTGTTACTGCTAAAGAAGTTGCTGCTCCCGTAGTTGAAGAAATTATTGTGGAAGAAGTAAAAGTTGAAGTAGAAACCGAAGTTGAAGAAACTGTTAAAGAAGAAGCTCCTGCTGCTACCGAAGAACGTGCAGTTCGTGAGCCGAAAAAATTTGTTGTAAATGACGAAGCTGTTGCTAAAGCAAGAGAGTTCCTGCAAAAAGTATTCAACGCAATGAAAATTGAAGTTGTTATGGAAAAATTCGTTAACAAAAACGATGGCACCGTAACCTTTAAACTTCATGGCGCTGATATGGGCATCTTGATTGGCAAACACGGTCAAACCTTGGATTCTCTCCAATATTTGACCAACTTGGTTGCTAACAAAAACAGTGCAGAACGTGTACGTGTAATCATCGACGTTGAAGATTATCGTGACCGTCGCATTGAAACCTTGAACCGCTTGGCTTATCGTTTGGCTGACAAAGTTAAACGTAGCGGTGGACGCGTTGCATTGGAACCCATGAATCCCCATGAACGCAAAATCATTCACATGGCATTGCAAAATGACCGCCGTGTTACTACCTTGAGCGAAGGTGACGAACCTTACCGCCATGTAGTTATCGAATTGAAAAAATAATTTCTAAAACCCGGTAAATTTTTATCGGGTTTTATTTTTTTAATATACAAGAACGTGAAGAATATCGTATAATATTAAGATAGAGTAATTATGTAAATTTTTAGGGAGGAAGTATAAATGCAAGAAGAAACTATCAGTGCTGTCATCACTGCCTTAGGTGAGGGCGCAGTTGGTATTGTGCGTATTAGTGGCGAAAATGCTTTAGCTGTTGGCGAGAAAATGTTTCG
>JAZOCI010000113.1:0-3970 GCA_045596465.1 Bacteroidales bacterium
GACGTGACTGATGCGTGGCTTAAGATAAGGAAGATGAACCCGCCATTGGGAGGAAAAATGGATTTTGTGGCGTTGGAGTTGAATGGCTAAAGTCAAGTCGGAGGCCAAGCGGTCTTAGGAAGACAACCACTGGATTCAACTCCTTGGCACACAGAACGACATGGCTACGATCCGACTTGACGTGACTGATGCGTGGCTTAAGATAAGGAAGATGAACCCGCCATTGGGAGGAAAAATGGATTTTGTGGCGTTGGAGTTGAATGGCTAAAGTCTAATGACAAAAGGTAAAAGGTTTTTATATAAACCAAGTTTTTTAAACAAGAATTTGAACAAAATCTGTTGACTGTTGTCCGTAGTCTGTTGACCTATAAAAAACATTTTGTTAAATTTTTAAAATAAATATTTGTTCATTAAAAAAAAGTTGTATCTTTGCACTCTCAAAAACAAGGTACCATGGCCGAGTGGCTAGGCAGAGGTCTGCAAAACCTTGTACGGCGGTTCGACTCCGTCTGGTACCTCGAAGGAAAGACGTCATGAAAATGGCGTCTTTTTTTTGTCTACATACTCATAGTCTACAAGTCACCGAGTCAGAGTCAGAGAATAGCCTTAATAAAAAGAAGAGCTGTCCCGAATTGAGCAGCTCCTTTTTTAGGTATAATAGACAAAAATAGTTGGTAAAATCTTTATAAGTTAATGTTTACCAATTAAATGAGGTAACTTTGATGAAAACGATTTCATCAAAGTTACTTTTTTTATGTCAAAAAACAGGAAAGAAAGATGTCCACAATGTGGCTTTTTGGAAGTTATAAGATGGGGCAAACAAGCAGGCAGACAACGCTTCAAATGCAAGAACTGTAATAGTGTTTTTACACTCCGTCGTAAAGATGTATCAAAGACAAATAGATTTGTATGGTTCAAATGGTGGATAATGGGGAAGCAAACGCTACAACAGATATCAGAACTTAGCGGATACAGCACACGACAACTATCCAGATGGTTCGATGCATATCTTGACGACCATCCCACATGGAAGATAAAATGCGGGGATAAGGTAAATCTACTCATAGATGGCACTTGGTTTTCCAACAAGATATGTCTTGTGGTTTACAGAGACAATATCGTACACAAAACTGTGTTTTATCGTGTTAGCAATGATGAGTTAGAAAAGGAAATAGAAGAAGATCTTCGTAATATACAATCACTTAATATAGATATAAACAGTGTTACATGTGATGGAAGTCAGAGCATATTGAAAGCAGTAAAGACAGTTAGCCCCGACACTAAAATCCAAAGATGTCTTGTTCATATTCAAAGGGAATGTATGACATGGTTGACACAGCATCCTAAAAGTGAAGCTGGTATAGAATTATACGACATGGTTAAACTTATAAGTATAATAAAGACACGTAATGATATGTTGATGTGGAAACAAATGCTAAGTGATTGGCATTCAAGGTATGTTTCTTATATAAACGCCAAAACAACCAATTATGAATCAAACAAGGAATGGTTTACACATAAGATGTTAAGGAAGTCATATATACATCTCAGGAGAGCTCTGCCTTATATGTTTACTTTCATTGACAATCCGGATATACCGAAATCAACAAACGCTCTAGAATCGTTCTTTGGGCACTTGAAAGACAATATCAGTCTGCATCGAGGATTATCCAAAAAGCATCATCAAAACTATCTAAAATGGTATTTGCATTTTAAAAATGAGGATGGAAAAAAAGACAGGTAACTTGGGCTGTTTTGTATGCCCGTTACCTGTCTTTTTTTCGCTCAATTACCAACTATTTTTGGCAACATTACCATAATTCATAATGCATAATTGCTAACTATCAACTACTAACTATTAACTATTAACTATCAACTATTAACTATTAACTATCAACTATTAACTATTAACTATTAACTATCAACTACTAACCGTTCAAATCTTCCAAAACACTGATAACTGCAAGACGTCGTTGAACATTCCGTATCTGCCGAAGAGACGACGCGTGTAATTGACATTGCCATTATAATAAGGATATTTCGAGCTCTTGCAAATCGATGTCATGGCATCAAGGGCGCGTATTCCAATCTCAATATTTTCAGCAACATTGACTCTTACGCCAACAACAGTATTCAGCACAAATCTTCTCCAAGGATTGCTCACCAAGACTTCCACGCCCTGTAACTCTTGGCGTGCATTGACCAAGACATCGAAACTCAAACCGAATTCCAACTTCAACCATTTAAGATTTACGTTATTAACATTAACCTTATTAAGATTATACGCAAACACTATCGGTAAATCAATGTAATCCAACTTAATAAGAAAAGGATCTGTGCCGGGACGATTCTCCACGTCGTTAGAGAGCGAGCCTTTCTGAATGTATTTCAACTCCATCTGAATGTCAAAGTCATCGGTGAGATTTAAGCCAGCGAAAGCTCCGCCCACAATCCCGATTTTATTATAACCTCCGCGTGCGTCGCCACCAACCTGCGATGTCGTTCCTCCTAAAATCAAACCGCCAAAAAACTCCTGCGCCGACAAATTCGCACTAAAAAATAATACCAACACAAAACACAAAACACCCTTAAATCCCTTTATCACCTTTATTCCCTTTAATTCCTTTAATCCTTTCATAATCATTTCTCCCTTTCGATACAAAATTCAACTAAATTCTTCAACGACGTCAAGGCTTCAGAGTCGCGAATCTCATCTAATTGACTTAACGCCTCATTCACAAAGCAATTCATTTTCTCTTCAGCATAATCCAAACAATTATTCTGATACACCTTATTAATTATATCTAAACGAGCCTCGACTTCGTCGCTATGATACTTTATCTTTCTTATGATATTTCTTCGCTCCGACTTATCCACGATTTTCAGCAAATGAATCAAAGGCAGCGTCATCTTATGTTCCTGTATGTCGTTGCCCGCAGGTTTTCCGGTCTTATTATTAATTTGATAGTCGAAGATGTCGTCTTTAATCTGGAAAGCTATTCCTGCCGAGATACCAAAATTTCTCATCTTTTCCACTTGACTTTCAGTAGCGTTAACAGAAATCGCACCCAACATACAACATGAAGAAATCAGCGATGCAGTCTTAGCTTTTATGATTTCATAATAATCCTCTTCGGTAATATCCATTCTTCTCGCCTTCTCCATCTGGTAAATCTCGCCTTCGCTCATCGTCTTGACGGTCGAGGAAATGACATCTAACATCTGATAATCCTTATTTTCCAAAGCCAACATCATACCTTTTGAAAGAAGATAATCGCCGACGAGTACCGCGATTTTGTTTTTCCATAAAGCGTTGAGAGAGAACATGCCACGACGTTTGTCGGAATTATCGACCACGTCATCGTGAATTAAGGTGGCAGTATGCAGCAGTTCTATAAAAGCAGCGGCTCTGTAAGTATTTTCGTTAATCTCGCCATGACATTTCGCCGACAACAAAACGAATAAAGGTCTAATCTGCTTACCTTTCTGCTTCAAGACATATTTCAAAATCTTGTTAAGCAAAGGCGTCGGAGACTTCAGACTCTCTTCAAGAAAGATGTTGAATTGCTTTAACTCCGGCTCTATCGTTTTCTTTATTTCATCGAGATTAGACATGAAGATTTTATTTTTCACAAAAATATAAAAAGTCTAAAGACGAAAGGCTAAAGTCTAAAGATTTTTTGAACTAAGAACTCCATCACTTCATCACTCCATCACTCCATCACTCCATCACTGAAAAAAGACGCTTCAACGATATATTGTTTATTTTCATCGGTATCGTCGAAACGTCTCTACAAAATTCCTAATTCCTCACTCCTAATTCCTAATTAAAAAAATCTTTCCCCTTTTGTCTTTTGCCTTTAGACTTTTTCATATCTTTGCCTCTGGTATGGAGCATTTATCACCAAAATATAAAACCCGAATTACCCCCCCCGTACGCATTGATTTACAGTGCGTTACAAATTATTAC
>JAZOCI010000114.1:0-11179 GCA_045596465.1 Bacteroidales bacterium
CTCGGATCGTGGATACGATCAACGGTTTTCGAGACCGCCCCATTCGACCACTCTGGCATCTCTCCTTTTTTGAGTCTACAAATCATCGTTATCTTTCGCACGTTACAGCGAAATTTCACAGACTCTATTTTAAAGAACAAAAGCGACTTTTTGCAGTCGCTTAATCTCCGCGGAGAAAGAGGGATTCGAACCCCCGGTACATTGCTGTACAACGGTTTTCAAGACCGCCGCATTCGACCGCTCTGCCATTTCTCCACTGCAAAGATACGACTTTTTTGATTCGTGCAAACATTTTTAAAAAAAAAATTATTTTTTTATTCAAAACACCAAATAAAAGCAGTATTTTTGTATTCAGAAATGAAGAATATAATTAGAAATATTATCCTATTATCATTGGCAATCACCTTGTTACATTTAACATCATGTAACAAGTTGTCAAAGTCACATTGTGAAGAAATTCTTGATTTTTCTTACACAAATAATGACTCATTAATGGAAAATAAGCTATATTTCGCCCAAAAATGCTCGAAAAAATATCACAAACGTCCAGAATTTCTTCAAAAAATATCACAAATTTACTACTCTGATGCCATAAATAATTACACTTCAGAAGAGCCATCAGCAGCCAGTCTTCTGCAATCAGCTAAAAAGTTATACCTTGCTTTAGAGAATATAAATTCATATTTCAACAAAACAGAAGATGTAAAACCCTTCGACCATCAATTTCGTGGCGAGATATACGAAAGATTGGGCGACATCTATAACGATATAAATTCACTCAAACCTGCAACCGAACTCTACAACAAATCTCTCTCCGACTACGAATCGGCCAATAACAACGAGAAAATCTTAAACACTCTTATTAAAATAGGCAAACTCTACCAGTATAATCATATTCCAAACATTGCCATGATCTATTTCGAAATGGCGGAAGAAAGAAACGATATACCCAACAACATTTATCGAAGAATCATCGGCAATAAGATTGTAACGTTATATGAATTAAACGATTACAAAAACGCAGACTCTATCTTCAAAAAACATTTCAACGTAAAAACCCAAGATTACGATTATCATTCAGCTATTGGCACAAAATATTTCTATGAGAGGAATTACAGCAAAGCCCTCCCCCATCTTAAACATTGCTTTGAAAATGGAAATCAACAGGAAAGACTCGTATTATCTGAAAAACTCGCCGAGGCTTATTTCAACATGAACGAGCATGAAAACGAAATGTTTTACATTCAATATCAAGCTAAAAACAATTCCATTGAAATCAGGAAAACGCCTTTAAAATTGGATTTAGAGAAACTTTTCGATGCGTCACTTTCAATTGTAAGCAATGACAACAGAAAGCAATCTGAAAAGAATCCAAGCACTATCATCTTAATTATCAGTCTGTTTATCATCATAACAATAATTTTTTCTTTCATAAAAACCAACAAAGTCTACAAAGAAAAGATACGCACCGCCGAAGAAACCATCAGTGGAAACAACGATATAATACAATCAAAAGACAGAATAATTAATGATATTTCCAAGAAATTAATCAGTTTGGAACCTAACGAATCTTTCGACGAGGCTCACAATCGTTTTTGTGAAAGCCGCATCTACGTAAAAATCAAATCTTCTTTCGAAGGCGTGAACATATTAATCAAAAATGTGCAGAACTATAACAGACTCGCCTTGTCGAGCAAAGACATTCATTTATTGGTAAAAACTTTCAACAATTGTTTTCCAAAAGCGATTTCATCTATGAAAGAAGAATTTGAAACCATTACACCAAGCGACATAAAATTCATAATTCTAAATTTCATGAACATGAGCGATATTGAAATCGCAGTTCTTTTAGGATTAACATACGGAGCTGCCAATAAAAGAAGCAATAAAATCAAAAATATTTTTAACATAAAAGAAAATCCAAACGTATTCTTAGCAGAATATATCAAATCGAAATTTTAGAGAAATATTTTTATTATCTATTTCATTATATGATAGTTACAAAGATTTTGTCGATACATTTCCATAAAATTAAATGTTAAAATTTATTGACATTTCGCATCGATTACATATCTTTGCATCGAAATAAATTTTAACAAATGAGAAAAATATTAACATTATTATTAGCGTGTTTATTCACAGCACAGATCAACGCTCAAGAGAAAAACATCAACTCTTTTATTTCCTATGGCACATTCAATGTGATAGACGAACAATCCACTCCTTATTTAGAAACCTACATCTCTTTCGATTGCAGCAGTTTAGTTTACGTAAAAGATGCTAACGGACAATACGACGCATCAATAAACTTGACCGTAATATTCAAACAAGGCGAATCGATAAAAAATTACGACAAATACAGCGTAACAAGTCCGAAAATCAATGATACAACAAACATTGACGGTTTCTTCATGGACATTCAACGCTACTCATTAGCAAACGGCGAATATAAAATGGAAATAACAATAGAAGACGCCAATAACAGAAAAGAAAGACCTTTAAAAGCTTCTGAAACAATCGTCGTCGACTTCCCTGAAAACATCTGCTTCTCAAGCATCATCGCACTCGAAGACCTCAAACCAAGTGAAAATGAATCAGTTAATTCAAAAAACGGCTACGACATCATACCTATGATAATGCCTTATTATCCAGAATCCGTCAGCAAACTAACATTCTACACCGAGATTTATAACACGAAAACAGTATTAGGTGAAAACGAGAAATATCTTCTAAACACTTACCTTAAAACATTCGAAAGCAACACCACCATCAACAACTATTTCTTCACAAAAAGAATGGATGTAAAAGATACTGAGGTGATTATAAACACAATGGACATCAGCAATCTTCCTTCAGGAAATTATTACTTGGTGCTTGAAGCTCGTAACAGAAACAACGAAATAATAGGCTACAACCAATTTTTCTTCCAAAGAAGCAACACCAACTATCAAATCGACAATTCAATTTTGGCCTCTATAGATCCTACAAAAGTATTTTCGGGAAATATTGACAATATCGACACAATTAGAGAATATATCAAATGTTTGGAAGCAATTTCGTCGCAGATTGAAATTCAATATGCTTCAAGTTTGGTCAAAAGCAACGACATACAGACGATGCAACAATATTTCTACAGTTTCTGGGCAAGTCGCAACACTTTATCACCTCAGGTTGAATGGGAAAAATACTATACACAAGTCAAACGTGTAAACAACTCATTCTCAGCCATGAAGATGAAGGGGTACCAAACAGACAGAGGCAGAACATTCTTGAAATACGGAGCTCCTGACAGAATTGTGCAAAACTACAACGAAGCCGGCGCTTATCCTTACGAGATCTGGCATTACTACACATTAGCCAACCAAAGAAACAAGAAATTCGTCTTCATGACAAGAGACATCGCTACAAACGACTTCCAACTTATTCACTCTGACGCTGTCGGCGAACTCAACAACAACAGATGGACAAACGAAATATATTCAAGAACTTACAGTCCTTATCAAGAATATTACAACCAAGACGGCAGCGTGAATCCAGAGTTCAACTACGGCGACGAAGCCAAGGATTATTACACAAATCCAAGATAAAAGAATTTTCTTAACACCACATATTTTATCTTATACACTCGAAAGGCTCTCAGAAATGGGAGCTTTTTTCAATTAGGGATTGAAGGAGGATGAAAAATTACATGCACATAATCATATTAAAAAAATCCGAAGGCTGTTGTCTGTTGTCCGTTGACTTTTATTATCTTTGCACCTATGAAAAAAATAGCGGTAGTCATATTAAATTATAACGGCAAGGCTTTCTTAGAAAAGTTCCTTCCTAATGTCATTGAAAACAGTTCAAATATTGCAGAAATCATCGTTGCCGACAACAAATCTACCGACAACTCTGTGGTTTTCATGAAAGAGAACTACCCGAATATAAGATTGATTATCAACGATTTCAATGGAGGATTTGCTACAGGATACAATATCGCACTTCGTCAGGTGGAAGCTGATTATTACATACTTCTCAACTCCGACATCGAAGTCACGCCAAATTGGATTGAACCTGTAATCGATTTAATGGAAAGCGATGAAACTATTGCAGCTTGTCAACCGAAAATCTTGTCGTATCACGAAAAAGACAAGTTCGAATACGCTGGAGCAGCAGGCGGTTACATCGACAAATACGGCTATCCATTCTGTCGTGGCAGACTTTTTCAAAACTTGGAAACCGATGAAGGACAATACAATAACATGAAGGAAATATTCTGGGCTACAGGAGCCTGCATGTTCGTGAGAGCCGACCTTTACCATAAATTCGGAGGTTTAGACGACGATTTCTTCGCCCACATGGAAGAAATAGACTTATGCTGGCGACTGAAAAACTCAGACTATAAAATAATGTATTGCCCCGATTCAAAAATATATCACATCGGAGGTGGAACATTGCCAAAGTCCTCTGCAAGAAAGACTTACCTCAACTTCAGAAACAACCTTTCACTGCTGATAAAAAATCTCCCCGACGGAAAAGTCTCCGGCACAATATTCTACAGATTCTTCTTGGATTGGATCGCGGCCTTCAAGTTCTTATGCGGAGGCAGCTTCGCCGACTTCTTCGCCGTGACACGCGCACATCTCAGCTTCCTGCGACATATCCCAGTTCTAAGAAAGAAAAGAAAACAACTGATTCACAAGAACGTAACACAAGTTTATCAGAAAAACATCGTCTTCAAATATTTCTTAGGAAAGAAAAAACTATATAGCGAGTTAGAAGAGAGTGATTTCTCGTAAAGACTATGAACTATACGGACACATTGAACATGTCCACTTTAATACATGAAGTGAACCCCAAACTTTGAACAAAAAACTTTTGGGTTTCTTTATGCGAAAAAAAACGGTTATGAAGCATTGCTCAAGTATATCAGAATGCTATAAGAAGGTTATTCCATCAGGTTTATCAGAAAAAATATGGTATAAACGAAATACGGCTTGAACGTCTGTGGATTTTATATCAGAAATACGGTCCATCAGTTCTTAATTGCAAATCCTATACTCAGACAGATGGAAAATTAAGGCAAAAAATAGTATCCGATATTGAAAAGAATCACTTAACTTTGCTACTGGATTCCTCATTCTTCACTAAACAAAGTACCGCTTCCTCGTAGCCTTTAAGTCCCTTACCAACAATACTTTTCACACTTGCTTCAGCCGTGAAAGAATGTCGTCTGTATTCCTCGCGCGAATAAATATCACTGATATGAACTTCAACGACAGGCGTTTCTATCGAACGAATCGCATCGGCTAAAGCGATGGAAGTGTGACAATAAGCTCCTGGATTGAAGACGACACCATCATATAAATCCCAAGCCTCGTGCAACTTGTCAATCAACACGCCTTCATGATTCGACTGAAAACAATCTATCTGATGTTCAGGAAATCCAAGCTTCATTTTCTCAATATAATCTATCAAAGATTCCGTTCCGTAAATCTCTGGTTCTCTTCTACCTATAAGATTAAGATTAGGTCCGTTTAAAATCAAGATCTTCATAAAAATATTTTTCACAAACTTATAAAAAAAAATAATATCTTTGCCACGACTTTCAATAGGGGTGCCTTTTTTACGGAAGTAAAATGAAATACGGGCTGAGATCACACCCTCTGAACCTGATACGGATAATGCCGAGACAGGGAAATGAGACACATCAAAAAATTCCTCCTATTGATTTAATTAAATTTATTAACAATTAAATCAATGCGTTATGTTAAAACAAATTACAACAATTATCATTCTTGCGGTCTTAATGCCTTTAAATATTCTCGCGCAATTCAATATAACAGGCAGCGTCATCGACAAGGATAATCATGATATATTAATAGGTGCACACGTCTCAATTAAAGAATTAAACCTCATCACCGTCACCGACGAAAACGGCGATTTCAGATTTGAAAATATCGACAAAGGAACTTACACTTTAGAAACGACATATTTAGGTTTTAAAAATTATTCCACTGATATTAAAGTCGTTGACGACACAAAGATAAAAATCGCGATGGCGATAGGTTCCATGATGGAAGATGAAATTATTGTCACCTCATCGCGCGTCGGAGAGAAGACTCCCCTCACCTACTCCGAAATAGATTCAGAAGAACTGAAACGCAGCAACCAAGGTGCCGACCTTCCTTTCTTATTACAAAACACCCCTTCTGTAGTCGTCACTTCCGATGCAGGCGCAGGCGTAGGCTATACGGGAATGAGAATCAGAGGCAGCGACCTCACAAGAATCAACGTCACGCTGAACGGAATACCCGTCAACGACGCAGAATCTAACTTGGTCTATTTCGTAGACTTACCAGATTTAGCTTCTTCCGTCGATAACATACAGATACAGAGAGGCGTCGGTAATTCAAGTAACGGCGCAGCTGCATTCGGAGCTTCCATCAACATTAAAACCGACGAACAAATCATAGAGCCTTTCGCGAGATTAAGTTCCACTTTCGGCTCGTTCAACACATTGAAAAACACTATCAACTTCTCATCAGGAAGAGATAAAAACGGCTTCAACTTCAACGGAAGAATAAGTAAAATCAACTCCGACGGCTACATCGACAGAGCTTATTCAGACTTGTTCTCTTATCAGCTCTCAGCATCATGGTCGGACGAGAACGACTTCATTAAACTTATGATAATGAACGGTAAGGAAGAGACTTATCAGGCTTGGAACGGCACACCAAAAGACAGCCTCGCAACAAATCCTACCTTCAACCCTTCGGGAATGATGTACGACAAAGACGGTAATTTCATCGGCTATTACGAAAACGAAATCGACAAATACGACCAAAGTTATTATCAACTACATTACGCTCACAGCTTCTCGCGAAATATGATATTGACAGCTTCGGCATTCCTTACCACAGGAAAAGGGTATTACGAGAATTATAAACACGACAAGTCATTTTCGAGCTACGGACTTCCTTCTTTGATAATAGGAGATACTGTCATTGACAGACTTAACCTTATACAACAGAAATGGTTAGACAACAAATATTACGGTTTCAACATCGCGATGAATCATAAAGTCGGAAGTTTCGACCTTAACTACGGCGGCAGTTGGAATCGTTACGACGGTGATCATTTCGGAATAATAAACTGGGCTGAATACGGCGTGCCTTTAAACTACAGATGGTATGAAAACACTGGCAATAAAGAATATTACAACGCCTATATATCAGCGAATTACGAATTAAACAGACATCTTAACTTATTCGCAGAGATGCAATATCGTCATATCAATTATTCCATCGACGGCATCCACGACGACTTGAACGACATCACTCAAAATCACGTCTTCAACTTCTGGAATCCAAAGGGTGGCATCTACTATTCCATCAACGACAACAACAGCGCATATTTCTCTGTCGCTTATTCCAACAGAGAACCTAACCGCGACATCTACACCGACGCTGACGAGATTCAAAGAGAACGCGTCACTCACGAGAAACTCACCGACTACGAATTAGGTTATTCCCACAGAAACAGGAAAATGGCTTTGAACGCCAACCTTTTCTATATGGATTATAAAGACCAGCTTGTGATGACAGGCGAAATCAACAATGTTGGCAACACCATCATGACCAACGTTGATAAAAGCTACAGATTAGGTTTGGAAGGCAGCGCTGCGTTTCAGTTCAACAGATATTTTGTCTTGGACTTCAACTTCGCTTTAAGTCAGAACAAGATTTTGAATTATGTCGATTATGTCGATAATTACGATGCCTACTGGAACTATTTAGGACAGATTGAAGATAATTTAGGAACAACAGATATTTCATTTTCTCCTAACATCATCGGAGGATTGAATTTTAAAGTCACGCCTGTCAATCATTTAGACATCGTCTTTCAGGAGAAATATGTAGGGCGACAATACATCGACAACACCTCTACCCTTTCAAGAAGTTTGGACCCATATTTCGTGAGCAATGTCGTCATCAACTATGAATGGAAGCAGACATTGTTCAAGGACTTGAATTTCAATTTGAGTGTCAATAACATTTTCAACAACAAGTATTGCAGCAACGCCTGGGTTTACAAAGCCCTTGTAGGTAGCGAAGAATACATTGAAGACGGATATTTCTCCCAAGCAGGAATCAACTTCATGTTCAGCGTTATTGTTGGAATATGACTTTTGACACTGACTATGACGTGGACGTATATTTCAGGCAGGCATTCCGAGCTCCGCTCTTCATACCTGCCTGTTGTCTGTCGTCCTTACAGGACTTAAATTTACAATCGAATCCGTGGGGCTATTTCTCAGTTTTTCAGATTCTCAGTTTCTATATCTCCGTCCCAAGTGAGTATGCCGCCGTCTAAATGGATGACTTCAAAACCTGCGTCCTGAAGTTTCTCTGCTGCTTCCATGCTCTGACGTCCGCCACGACAATAAACAGCGACCGGATTCTTCTTATCCAATTGTTTCATCATATCGTCAAAATGCTCAGATGTAAAATCCAAGTTCTTTGCTCCAGGAATATGTCCTTCGTTGAAAGCCTCTGGAACTCTAACATCAACAAGTTGTATGTCGGGAGTCATTATCTCAGTACGGAACTCATTAGATTTAATAGATTTTATTTCCTTCTTTGAATCGCATGAGGCAAATGCCATCATTATAATTGCTGCAATAATAAAAATTCTTCTTTTCATCTTTTGTTATTTTTTAGTTAATGATAAAATATCTTCTAATTATGCATTATGAATTATGCATTATGAATTAAAAAGACGCATCAACGATATATTGTTTAATTTTTTTCGGTATCGTTGACACGTCTCTATATTGTTAATTGTCAATTGTTAATTCTTAACTAACTTCTTAATCGCTCTCATCGCTTCTCCTATAAATAATACAGGGAATGTTCCGATGATGATGTAAAGCCAGTCGTTCAGCGACATAGGAGCTACGTTAAACATCTCGCCGCCAAATGTCACGATGAGATATTGTCCGCCGAATATCACGAGCAATGCTAAGCCGAAACCTGCCAAAACATCTTTGCTGAACAAGCCTTTCAATGCTGAACCGTCGCTATGGAATGCCTTAGCGTTGAACAAGTTCCAGAATTGCAAGAAGACAAATATCGTGAAGATGTAGGTCTGCTCTATCGGTGAGATGCCGTGTGAAGCGATATTGAAGTTGAAATAATTTCTGAAATATTCAGCAAATGAGAAGTCTGCCAATGATGTGATTTCTGCATGTTTGAAATATTGGACGAGACCGAACATAAATAAGACGAAGAAAATACCGACACCAAATATCGACCACATCATAGGTTTTGTGATGATATTAGCTTCTCTGCTGCGTGGTTTCTCTTTCATCACCTTTTCTGATGGTGGCAACGATGCTAAAGCCAAAGCCGCAAATGTATCCATAATCAGGTTCACCCAAAGCATCTGCGTCACAGTGAGCACCATCTCGGAGCCGAGCAAAGAACCTAACATCACGATGAGACATGCCGCAACGTTGATAGTCATCTGGAAGACGACAAATCTCTGAATGTTGATATATAACGATCTTCCCCACATCACTGCGCGAGCGATACTGTTGAATGAGTTATCGAGAATGGTGATGTCTGATGCTTCTTTCGCCACAGTCGTTCCGTCGCCCATTGAGAGGCCCACCTGAGCTGCTTTCAAAGCTGGAGCGTCGTTAGTTCCGTCGCCAGTGACAGCCACTACTTCACCTTCACTTTGTAACAATCTCACGAGACGTTCCTTATCCATTGGACGCGCGCGCGACATAATCTTGATTTTATGAATGATAGCAAGTGCTTCTTCATCAGAGAGCGCTTCCCAGTCTTTACCTGTAATGTGGTTGACTTCTTTAGAATCTGTTCCGAGCCAAAGTCCCAACTGACGACCAATTTCTATGGCAGTACCAGGAGTATCGCCTGTGACGATCTTAACGTCGATGCCAGCCGACATACAATTCTTGACAGCTTCAGCCACGTCGCCACGGATAGGGTCAGCGATAGCGACAATACCTAATAATATAAAGTTTTCTGCTACAAGGTCATCGGTATTAGGGTCGAAGGATTGTTCGTTAGGATCGCCAACCTTATAAGCGAAAGCGAGGGTACGCATAGCCTTGCCTTGATATTCCAAGAGTTGTTTCTCAACATCTAAACGATAAGGAGTAATGTCGACATTACCTTCTGGAGTAGCTATCTTGTTACAATGTTTCAATAAGATTTCTGGCGCACCTTTGACATAGAATATCGGTTTTCCCATCGCTGGCGACTCTACTATAGAAGCCATGAATTTATACTTCGTCGAGAACGGTACTTGCTGATACATCTTAACACCTTCTCTGAGCTGCATATAATCAACGCCTTGCTTATTTAACCAAAGTAACAAAGCACCTTCTGTAGGATTGCCGATGGCTTTTATCTTCTTCTCATCGCTGAAGTCGAGGAAAGCTGTCGTATTAAGAGCGAGACTTTCTTTGATGAGGGCACTTATTTCATTATCGGAGAGTTGTTTTTCTGGAAGAGCTGGGAAACTCATATCGTTGACACTCATCTGATTTTGAGTAAGTGTTCCTGTCTTGTCGGTACAAATCACTGTTGCGGCTCCCATAGTCTCGCAGGCGTGCATTTTTCTCACGAGGTTGTTGGCTGTGAGCATACGTTTCATGCTCAAGGCGAGACTTAATGTCACGCTCATCGGAAGACCTTCAGGAACGGAGACGACAATAATAGTGACTGCCATCATCAAGGTATTGAGAAGATATTGGGCAAAGCTCAGCCATTCAAATGTTTCGCTTTCTCCCGAAGTGAAATACATCACGAGACGCATTACAAGGATAACACCTGCTATGATATAACTTGCCACGGTGATGATTTTTCCAAGATGATCGAGTTGATTATCAAGAGGAGTTTTTATATTGTTATCAATTTGCGAACCTTGATAAACCTTACCCCATTCTGTTGCGTCGCCGACTTTATCGACAATCATCACGCCGTGACCGTCGATGACTTTACTTCCGCGAAGGACATAGTTTGAAGGATAAGTAGCGTCTTTCTTAAAATCTTTAGGGTCTATGGTCTTTGTTGCCATCGGTTCTCCTGTAAGGTCAGACTCATTTACTTGTAACGAGAAAGCATCGATGAGTTCGCCATCGGCAGGCACTTCGTCGCCAGTT
>JAZOCI010000115.1:0-2036 GCA_045596465.1 Bacteroidales bacterium
TAAGTAAGCGCCTCTTGCACGACTTTGATAAGCCCATTTAGTAAATTGTTTATCGAAAGCATGTTTCTTTTCAACGCCTTTGAAGTTGTTGATACCTTCTGTCACGCCCATCCATTTTTTCCATCCGTTGCCGAGACCAGCATGTTTTGAAGCATATTGTATTCTTACCTTAGGATCTTTCTCTTGGTATTTATTATAGATGTCGAGGATCTTACCGCGGAGGTCGACGCTGACAGGATAGATGACGTTAGCTTCTTGATCGACAGCCACTGAAGGGAGATATTCGTTGGTACGAGCCGGATAGCCGAACACGAAAGTGAAGTCGCCTTCTTCAACGCCTTTCAAAGAGATAGGGAAATGATAGTTTGGTTTGTAAGGCACGTTATCTTCGCTATATTCAACGGCTTTGCCATCAGGAGAGACGTAGATACGGAAGATTGAGAAGTCGCCGGTGTGACGAGGCCATACCCAGTTGTCGGTGTCGCCGCCGAACTTACCGATATTTGAAGGAGGCGTGCCAACCATGCGGACGTCTTTGAACACCTCATTATAAATCATATAATATTGATTGCCGTGATAGAACGACTTAATCTCGACTTCATAATCGGTATTAGCTTCAGCTTCGTCTTTGATTTTTTTGATGTTATTCTTCACGATTTCGTTTCTTTCTTCAGCCGACATATTACGTTCGTCGACGCCTTCGAGCACGCGAGCTGTCACATCTTCCATCTTTTTCAACATAACGGCTGTCAAGCCAGGACAAGGCAGTTCTTCTTCAAAGCTCATAGCCCAGAAACCATTAGTGAGATAATCGTGTTCTACGGTGCTATGATGTTGAATCCAGTCGAAGCCGCAGTGATGGTTAGTGAAGAGCAGACCTTGGTCGCTGACGATCTCGCCGGTACATCCGCCGCCAAAGAGAACGACAGCATCTTTCATACTGCTGTTGTTGATAGAATAGATGTCTTCAACGCTGATATTCATTCCCATCTCCTGCATCTCTTGTTCGTTGTTTTGCAATAACATAGGAATCCACATACCTTCATCAGCTCTAAGATTCAAGAAGAGCGATGTGGTAACAAATAATGATAAAAGGATTTTTTTCATATTGATAAAAATTTGATTTATTTCAATTTGTGCAAAGATAAAAAAAAGTCTACAGTCTACGGACTACAGTCTACAGACTTTGAATGAT
Source organism: Bacteroidales bacterium (assembly GCA_045596465.1). Classification (GTDB taxonomy): domain Bacteria; phylum Bacteroidota; class Bacteroidia; order Bacteroidales; family F082; genus Limimorpha. Next base: position 1,196 of record JAZOCI010000115.1, read on the forward strand.
TTTTTAAGAATAAAGATTAAAAAAATTGAAGAAAATACATCATCTGTTAAATAAATTATAGGTAACTTTGCAAGAGACAAAAATCGAGTTTATCATGAACAGAATACAAGAATCTATATTACAAAGCATTGAAGTCAAGAATAAGATTTTATCTGATGAGACTTTGATGCATTCTATTGAAGAAGCTGTCGATGTTATTGTGGAGTCGTTGCGTAATGGAGGCAAGATTCATTTCTGTGGCAATGGTGGCAGTGCTGCCGATGCCCAGCATCTCGCCGCCGAACTCAGCGGTCGCTTCTATTTCGACCGTCCCCCGCTCAACGCCGAAGCCCTGCATTGTAACACATCTTATCTAACAGCTGTCGGCAACGACTATGGCTACGACCATATCTTCAGCCGCCTCCTCACAGCATCAGGGAAAGAAGGCGACGTGCTCGTAGGAATATCGACAAGCGGCAACAGCCGTAACATCATCGAGGCTTATAAAGTATGTAAAGAAAAAGGTATCAAAATAATATCTCTCACAGGAGCATCTGGCGGCTTGATGAAAGACTTCGGAGGAATACTGCTCAACGTACCTTCCACCGACACTCCTCGCATCCAAGAAAGCCACATCATGATAGGACATATCATCTGCGAACTCGTGGAGAAGACGATGTAGAATGTAGAAGTAATAGTTAATAGTTAATAGTTAATAGTTAATAGTTAATAGTTAATAGTTAGTAGTTTATAGTTATCAATTACTTGTTGACTCGTTGACTAAAAAAAACCAAAATTTCATGGCAACTCATAATGAATTAGGCGCCTTAGGCGAGCAGATAGCTGTCGATTATCTCATCGA
>JAZOCI010000116.1:0-8594 GCA_045596465.1 Bacteroidales bacterium
CGCTACCATTTCCTTAATCCATTGATTTGTGGTCGGAACACAGTCGGCATCGGTCAAGAGAAGCAGGTCGTATTTAGCCGATTTGATGCCCATGCTCAACGGAAATTTCTTGCCATGGAAGAAGTTGAGGTTTTGAGTCAGATTGACTAAATTTATCTTAGGATTGCTTCTCACCAAATCTTTAAGATATTCTTCTGTCTCGTCTTGTGAGCAGTCGTTGACGATTACCAATTCATATTCCGGATAATCTTGTGACAATACAGCAGGAATCAAATCTATAAGATATTCGTAAGCGTCTTTGGCGCACACTATCACTGATACCGGCTCGTAGCTGTTTTCTTTTTTTGCCTTTTTATGAAATGCTAATCGGCGGAACAAAATCCAATGATATAGCATCTGCACTATCCATGCGAGGAGAAATATTATCAGTATGTAAAAACTTAATTGGTTGAAATTGAAACTCATTTTGAATATCTGTTTTTTAAAGAAAGATGATGACGAAATCTTTTAAATTTACTGCAAAAGTATGATTATTTTTAATAGGAAAAATAGTATCTTTGTCAAAAAATTTTATGAGATTTTCACTTGTCAAAAATGATACTGCGAGCAATGCTCGTGCTGGCGTCTTGACTACCGATCACGGTGATATAGAGACTCCTATTTTTATGCCTGTCGGCACTGTCGGAAGCGTTAAGGCAACGCATGTCAGAGACTTAGAAGAAGAGATTAAGGCTCAGATCATTTTAGGCAACACCTATCATTTGTATTTACGTCCGGGTTTAGATGTCTTGAAAAAAGCTGGCGGCTTGCATAAGTTCAACGGCTGGCACAGACCTATACTTACCGACAGCGGCGGATTTCAGGTCTTCTCTCTCACCGACATCAGGAAAATGAAAGAAGAAGGTGTCGTCTTTCAATCGCATATCGACGGCTCGCGTCATACTTTCACTCCTGAGAACGTGATGGACATCGAACGGACTATAGGCGCCGACATTATCATGGCTTTCGACGAATGTACTCCCGGTACCGCCGACTTCCGCTACGCTAAAGAGTCGATGGAAAGAACGCATCGCTGGCTCGACCGTTGCTGGAAACGTTTTGATGAGACTGAACCTATTTATGACTATAACCAATCGCTGTTCCCTATCGTGCAAGGCTGCGTTTATCCGGAACTGAGAAAACGCTCGGCAGAATATGTCACCAAACATGAAGCCGACGGCTACGCTATAGGCGGTCTCGCAGTGGGCGAGCCGACAGAACAGATGTATGAGATGATTGAAGTCGTGAACGAAATATTGCCTAAAGACAAACCTCGTTATCTCATGGGCGTGGGAACTCCTGCCAACTTGCTCGAAGCTATATCGCGCGGCGTTGATATGTTCGACTGCGTCATGCCTACACGTAACGGTCGTAACGGAATGCTATTCACCTCAGAAGGCATCATAAATATCAAAAACGAAAAGTGGAAATACGATTTCTCGCCATTAGACGAAAACGGAACGACATACGTTGATAGAGATTATACTAAGGCTTACCTTCGTCATCTCATCATATCTAAAGAAATTTTAGGACCTATGATAGCGACGGTGCATAACTTGGGATTTTACCTCTGGCTTGTCAAAGAAGCGAGAAAACATATCTTGGAAGGCGACTTCGCCTCATGGCGCGATATGATGCTGCCTAAAGTAACACGCAGAATCTGATTATGAAAAAGTTAGACTGGTACATATTCAAAAAATATATCGGGACATTCTTCTTCTCAATAAGTCTGCTCATTATCATCGTGATAGTCTTTGACGTCTCGGAGAATATCGACAGTTTCATAAAAAATGAGGCGAGTCTGAGAGAAGTGGTGCTCCATTATTATGTGCCTTTCATACCTTATTTTATTAATCTCTTCATATATCTCTTCGTCTTCATATCCGTCATTTTTTTCACATCGAAGATGGCTGGTCATACCGAAATCATCGCGATTCTGAGTAGCGGCGTCAGCTTTAAAAGATTTCTGCTTCCATATATCACCGCAGCTGTCATCTTGTCGATAGGTTCTTTCTATCTCGGTAACTTCTTGATACCTAAGACAGATACTATAAGACGTGAGTTTAAGAATAAGTATATAGAACGACTGACGAAAAGCTCGGGCTCCAATATTCACGTGCAAATAGAGAAAGGCGTCTATGTGTATGTGGGCAACTACGACATAAAACGTAAGATAGCTTATAAATTTACGATAGAGGAATTTGAAGATAATGTGATGACGTACAAACTCATCGCTGATAAGGCTTCTTACGATACCGTCGACGGAAAATGGAAATTGGATAATTATATCGAGCGTTATATCGGTGAAATGGAGACGATGACGAAAGCTAAGTCGAAGGATACTACTCTGATGTTGCAGCCTCGTGACTTATATAATATCAAAGAAGAATTTGAGGAGATGAATCTCTTTGAGATACACGACCATATTCAGAATCTTGAACTTAAAGGAGCCGACAATACTTTACCTTATAAAATAGAGATGCATAAAAGAATAGCTTCGCCTGTAGCGATTATCATCCTCACTGTCATAGGCGCGGCGTTGTCGAGCAGAAAGGTGCGAGGCGGAATGGGACTGCATCTCGGAATCGGCATCGTGATTACGTTCTCATACATATTATTTATGGAGTTTTCGCGCGTGTTCGCACTGTCGGGCGTCTTCTCGCCATTCATAGCAGCATGGCTGCCAAATATAATATTCTTAATAATAGGAATATATTTCTTCGTCAAAGCACCGAAATAATTAACAATTAACAATTAACAGTTAACAATTGACAGTTGACAATTTATAATTAATAGTTGACTTTTGTTAATTTAATTGTAAATTGTACATTGTAAATTGTTAATTTATTCTTATTTTAGCGGAAAAATATTTTTCATTATGCATATAGCTATCGCGGGTAATATAGGTTCGGGGAAAACGACCTTAACTAACTTATTATCAAAACATCTTGGATGGAAAGCTCATTATGAAGAGGTGGATAACAATCCTTATCTGAGCAGTTTCTATTACGACATGCAACGTTGGTCGTTCAACTTGCAGATTTATTTCTTGACATCGCGTTTCCGTCAAATCTTAGACATCAGAAACAGTGGCGATAATGTGGTGCAGGATAGGACGATTTACGAAGACGCATATATATTCGCTGAAAATCTTTACGATATGGCGCTGTTGTCGGATCGCGACTATGAAAATTATCGCTCGCTCTTTGACTTGATGTCGTCGTATATGCAAGCTCCTGACTTGCTGATATATCTGCGAGCAAGTATCCCAACATTGGTACGTCAAATAGCAAAACGTAACCGCGAATATGAACAGTCGATACGCCTTGACTACTTGAAATCTCTTAACGATAAATATGAAAAATGGATCGCTAACTACGACAAAGGCAAGGTCTTGATTATCGACAGCGACAACTTGGAATTTGAAAACCCTGAAGATTTAAGTAAGGTCATAGAAAGCGTAAACGCTTCATTGAATGGACTTTTTTAACCAAAAATATAAGAATAATCCCACAAAAAAAGACGCCACCTTTTAAAGTGACGTCTCCAATAAATTTTCGCGCCATTTCGCGTAATTTAGCGGACTATTTAGCGAAACTCACAGCTCTCGTTTCTCTGATGACAGTGATCTTAATCTGACCTGGATATGTCATCTCTGTCTGAATCTGTTTCGAGAGGTCGAATGAGATGCGGTCGGCGTCGGTGTCGCTTACCTTATCAGCTGCCACTATCACTCTCAATTCGCGACCTGCCTGAATAGCGTAAGTCTTGACAACACCTGGGAACGACATCGCCATTTCTTCAAGCTTGTTGAGACGTTGGATATAAGCCTCGACGACTTCGCGACGAGCTCCAGGACGTGCGCCAGAGATAGCATCGCATACTTGTACTATAGGAGCGATGAGTGTCTCCATCTCAATCTCATCGTGGTGAGCACCGATGGCGTTACATACATCTGGTTTCTCCTTATATTTCTCAGCGGTCTTCATACCGAGTATTGCGTGTGGAAGTTCTTCCTCGTTTTCTGCCACTTTACCGATGTCGTGGAGCAGACCGGCACGTTTAGCTGTCTTAGGATTGAGACCGAGTTCTGCTGCCATAGAAGAGCTGAGTTTAGCCACTTCGATAGAGTGTTGTAACAAGTTCTGTCCGTATGAAGAACGATATTTCATACGACCTATCATTCTGATGAGTTCCGGACTGAGGTTATGAATACCGAGGTCTATGACGGTGCGTTTACCTGTTTCTATTATTTCTTGTTCTACTTGTTTTTCAACTTTCTTCACCACTTCTTCGATACGAGCCGGGTGAATACGACCGTCGGTGACGAGTTTCTGCAATGAGAGACGAGCTACCTCACGACGGATTGGGTCGAAGCCAGAGAGCAAGATAGCGTCAGGACTGTCGTCGATGATGATTTCCACGCCGGTGAGAGCTTCCAAAGCGCGTATGTTTCTACCCTCACGACCGATGATACGACCTTTAATCTCGTCGTTTTCAATATTGAACACCGACACTGTATTTTCAATAGCATGTTCTGCCGCAGTACGTTGAATTGTCTCGAGGATGATTTTCTTGGCTTCTTGGTTCGCCGACATCTTAGCTTCTTCCACAATGTCTCTTGAGATGACCATGGCTTCAGCGACAGCTTCGTCTTTCATCATCTCTTTAAGCTGTTCTTTTGCTTCCGATGCCGAAAGACCTGATATTGTCTCTAACATTTTCTTCTGTTCGTCTTGGATCTTATCCAATTCAGCCTGACGTTTGTTGATGTTTTCCTGTTGAGCAGCTACGCTTTGTTGTTGGCTCTTGACTTCATTGGCTCTCTTACGGATTTCTTCATCACGTTGGTTAGCCTGTTGCTGTTGTTGCTGTACTTTAGATTCTAACTTCTGGATTTCACGTTTACGTTCGTTGGTCTCTTTCTCATAGTCAGCTTTCATCTGCAAGAACTTCTCCTTAGCTTGAAGTATCTTGTCTTTTTTAATGACCTCAGCTTTTTCTTTAGCTTCTTCTAATAACTGGACACTTTTCTTTGTGAGTGCGTTACGCATCACTGTTGACGAAAGGAGGACGCCTACACCGGCACCCACGAGGAGAGCTACGACTCCAAAGAGAACGTAAGCCACTGTGTGATTTAATGCTAATAAAATCATTTTTTAATTCGATTAATTTATCTCGAATCACGAAATAGAGAAAAAAATCTGTCTGCTCAATGGGATAATAGTAAACCCCAGAAGTCACGTTTATGGCTGCCACGATACGCAAACGTCCACTGGCATTAAAGCACCTTCGCAGGTCGAGGCCTGTTTTTGTATCCATGAGTCAACCGGAAATAATGTATTATTGTTAGGTTTACATCATGCGACGAACAGACAGATAAATCTTTCAAAGAACTCTAAGAACCTAAGAATCTATATTCTCATTTAATAAAGCGCTTAACTCATCGAGTTTCTGTTCCATACGCTGGTCTTTATATGCTGCGTCCGATTCATATTTAACATTTAGCGTCGCCAACTGCAAACATAACATCGACAACAAATCCTGATAATCTCTATAGTCGTATGCCTGCTTATACGATTTTATCCTGTCATTCAGCATCTCCGCCGCTTTCAAGACCTTCGCCTCATCAGCTTTATTTACTGTCATACGATAACTCCGCTCTGCAATGACAACATTAATCTTTATTTCATCTGTTCCGCTCATTTTCGTATGACATATATATTACTGTTCTGCATTCAACATCGCAACACAATTGTCAATCTCTTTGACGAGTGCCTTTATTAACTGCCTACTTTCTCCTACCTCTTTTTCGTTTTCGAGAACGTTAACAATAACTAATTTATTTATTTTTTCCTTCAATTCCGCATTCTCCGCCATAAGCATCTCAACTTCCACCTGAAGATCCTCATTGCTTCGAATAAGTCTACCATTTTCTTCCTCAAGCCGATTCTTAAGCGCAATAAGCTTTCTTATCTTAACCTCTATTTCCGAAAGTGTTACACTTAAATCTGCCATCTTAATAGTATTCTTCAGAATTTGCTACAAAGATAATGAAAAATTATATCTTCCGTAAAACTTTTTTCAACTTTTTTTTATGACTAAAATCGACAATCTCACCCCTCAATCATCCTCCCAAAATCTTCATCACAAATTATAAATATTGCCAACTGTTAATTGTTAATTGTTAACTGTTAATTGTTAATTGTTAACTGTTAATTGAAAAAAGGATACCCTTTACAGCAACACCAATTGCTATGCTATGAATACCAACAACTTTTTCATTCGTCAACGGCAGAGAGCAATTATATTGTAGCCTTATCATCCAAATATCGTTTCTCTTTGTTTTCTTATTGGTCCACAATTTAAAATCAAGATTTGCACCGAAAGAAGGTGTCGGTTTAGAATCCATAGCACCAAATCCTATCATCGGCGTGACTTGCAATACGTTTCCGTCAACTACGCTATAACCTGCTTTCAATCCAAAATCAAACATATTATCTGTTTCGTTCCATCCTGCCCTGCTATAAAACGAAGTCTGTAACTTATCGAGATATAAATCTAATTCCCAGTTGCAATTTACATAATCATTGGAATTGTTATGGGCAAATGTATAACCGCCAGACACCGATGTTCCGAAACGCCATTTTGAAATTGATGCAGTTTCTTGAGCCAAACAAAGATTTGCCGTTAAAAGAAACGACATTGCTAACATAAAAAATCTATTTTTCACCATATTTTTGAATTTATTAGACATAGCCCTATTTCTTCATTTATAACAAAAGGCAGAAGGACTTATTACCGCCAATTATCGGCGGCAAAATTATATACAATCGTCTATTCAAAAATATGTTTCTGACTATATCAGACTATATTTGAGGCTTTTCTTCATAAAATCAATCAATTTTTGATTTTGAAGAGATTCCCTTAATTTATTAGTAACTCTTTTTCGGCGACTCACTATACCTTGATAGGAAAGTGAAAGCAGTCCAGCTTTTTGAATTTCTGTCAATGGAAGGATGGAAATAAAACAATAATCGAGTTCCACCTTGGTCAAGTCGGGATATTTTGATGAAAAGCGATTGGTGAAATCGTTAAAAAGAGAATCGATAGTCGCTTTAAAAACACTTATTTCAGTATTGGTGAGAGGTTTCTTAAAATACATGACAGTGTCGCCCATCAAATCTTTGTTGTCATCACAGCGTTCGATAATAGACATAACAATTTCCGTCTCCTGAAATGTGTTCCATTTCTCCAAAAACAAAGTATTAGCTAATTCATAACTACTTTTGTCTTTATTATTTTTAACATAAACGACAAGTATCGTTATAGCCACAATAACTAATATTACAACAATCCATATCGCTTGACGTGCTACGTCATTCTTTTCAGGCAACATTTTTTCATTTAAATAAGTGTCGTATATTTTTCCAATTGTTGAATTCTGTATTTTGAGATCCAAACTCTTTTTTTGAATTTCACGATAGATGCTGGCATATTTTACCGATTCTTTTTCATCACCCAACACCTTATAGATTTCTGAAAGACCTTCCGCCGCATCTCGTTGATCAAACAAATCTGGTGATCGAAACGCTTCCAATGCATAGTACAAAGCGGTATCATATTTCTGCTCAGCATAAAAAGCGTATGCTGCCGCTCTGCTCATAGAATAATAAAAGGAATTGTATTTGGGCATATTACGCAAAGCCTTCGTTCTAAGGACTAATGCTGTGTCGTGCTGATTGACAGATCGGTAATAGTAAGACAAACAATAATCGTAATAAGCTCTCTCATACGACAACTCTGGAAATTTGGGCAGATAATTTTCGGCTTTTCTTATGTAATACAGATTGGTGTCAGGATTAGAACCATCTTCATCAAGCATGTCACAAAAACTTCCTAACGTCAAATATTCAACTAAAAGGTGAGACGAATCGTTGCAAGCATGAAATTTAGCGATAGATTCCAACAACATGTCGAAAGACTTATCGAAAAACTCGCAAAACAGAAACATGGAGGAAATCTTTTTATATATCAAGCCTTTCAGACGATTTTGCTGCATCTCGTAAATATGAGAAGGGAGATCATCCAATGATTTCAAAGAAATGATAAAATGCTCCATCGCCATGGTATAATCTTTATTTGCAGCGCATATACTACCCAAAATATGATGTCCTCTCGCCTTATTCCATCTAACTTCCGAATCAGAATTAACGACATCAAGAGAGTCAAAGTAACCTACCACATGCAATATTGCGGAGTCATTATAAATCTGATGCCAACTGTTCAACAATTGTTCATGATTATCAATAACGGTTTCATAATAATCATTTATATCATGGGTATTAGCCTCGGAAGGATTCGTCAACGTCAATAATAATATGAATAAGGTAGTAAGCATTTTTCAGTTTATCAGATTCATTACTAACATAAGGGGACTTATAGAGATTCCAGCTTTAAACAATTTTCGACAAAGATAAGAAAAAGTCAACAGACAACGGATTTTTTTGAAATCTGAGAATCTGAAAATCTGAGAATCTGAAAATTTAAAAAAA
>JAZOCI010000117.1:0-13670 GCA_045596465.1 Bacteroidales bacterium
ATGTTATAAGTCTCTGCTATCTTTCCTTCATGGAAAATCAAATCTATAGCACGAGCATGGTCTTCAACATATAACCAGTCGCGGACGTCTTCACCTTTACCATAAACTGGCAATGGCTTACGATGACGTATATTATTAATAAATAAAGGTATCAACTTTTCTGGGAACTGATAAGGTCCATAGTTGTTGGAACAGTTCGTCACGATAGTTGGCATTCCGTAAGTATCATGATAAGCTCTCACGAAATGGTCGGAACTTGCTTTCGATGCCGAATATGGTGAGTGAGGATTGTATTTTGTTGTCTCATAGAAGAACTCTTCACCGTATGCCTTATGACCTTCAGAAGAAGCAACTGTCTTGAAAGGAGGTTCAATTCCTTCAGGATGATTCATTTCAAGAGCGCCATAGACTTCGTCGGTGGAGATGTGGTAGAATCTCTTACCTTCATATTTCTCAGGTAATGACTCCCAATAAAGTTTCGCTGCTTGAAGAAGCGATAATGTTCCCATTACGTTTGTCTTTGCGAAAGTGAACGGGTCTTTGATGCTTCTATCGACATGAGATTCAGCTGCGAGATGAATGATGCCATCGACTTTTTCATCTTGCATAAGCTGATAGAAATTCTCAAAGTCGCAGATATCCATCTTCACAAATTTGTAATTCGGTTTATCTTCTATGTCTTTAAGATTAGCTAAATTACCAGCGTAAGTGAGTTTGTCTAAGTTTATGATATTATATTCTGGATATTTATTAACGAAGAGACGAACGACGTGATTTCCGATGAAACCTGCACCGCCAGTAATAACAATATTTCTTTTTGTCATGATATTTTGATTTTTAGTTTAGTTATTTCTTTTCATTTCTTCAATAACCTGTAACAGATATTGACCATATTGATTCTTAATCATAGGTTGAGCGAGTTCTCTCATCTTTTCTTCAGAGATCCAACCTCTACGATAGGCGATACCTTCGAGACATGCGATCTTCAAGCCTTGACGTTTTTCGATGACTTCAACAAAAGTAGATGCCTCTGATAAAGAGTCATGAGTTCCAGTATCGAGCCAAGCAAAACCACGACCTAAAGTTTGAACCTTTAGTTGCTTATCTTCTAAGAATCTTTGATTTACTGTTGTGATTTCCAACTCACCGCGTGCTGAAGGTTTGATGGTTTTAGCAACTTCAACAACCTTGTTTGGATAGAAGTACAATCCAGGAACAGCATAATTTGATTTAGGATTTTTAGGTTTTTCTTCTAAGGAAAGACAGTTACCGTCTTTATCAAACTCAGCCACTCCGTAACGTTCAGGGTCGCTGACCCAATATCCGAATATTGTAGCTTTGTTTTCTTCTTCGGCAGCCTTGACAGCGTCTTTCAGCATCTGTGTAAAATAACTTCCGTAGAAGATGTTATCACCGAGGACTAAGCAAGCGCAATCATCACCGATAAACTCTTCTCCGATGATGAAAGCTTGTGCAAGACCATCTGGCGAAGGTTGTTCAGCATAAGAGAAATTGACTCCATAATCGGAGCCGTCGCCGAGAAGACGTTTGAAACCAGGTAGATCGTAAGGCGTTGAGATAATGAGAATATCTCTGATACCAGCTAACATCAATACTGATATTGGATAATAAACCATCGGTTTGTCAAAGATTGGAAGTAATTGTTTACTTACCCCTTTTGTTATTGGATAGAGGCGTGTTCCAGAGCCGCCTGCGAGAACGATACCTTTCATTTTTTGTAGTTTATAGTTAATAGTTAATAGTTAATAGTTAATAGTTAATAGTTAATAGTTTATAGTTGAGAGTTTGTTTTTAAATAATTTTGTCACTACTCAATCATATCAATCTCTTTTAAAAATATCTCTTGTATAAACTTTATTTTTTACGTCATCTAAGCTACTGTCGTAGCGGTTTGCTATAATAGCCTGACTTTGTTTTTTAAATTCATCTAAGTTATTAACGACCTTGCTTCCGAAGAATGTGCTTCCGTTTTCTAATGTTGGCTCGTAAATAATTACTACTGCGCCTTTTGCTTTAACTCTCTTCATCACACCTTGTATTGAGCTTTGGCGGAAGTTATCGGAATTAGACTTCATTGTCAGACGATAGACTCCTATGACACAATGTTTTTCTTCTTGAGGATTAAAGTCTCCTCTGTCGTAATAATCGTAATAGCCTGCCATTTTCAGGACTTGGTCAGCGATGAAGTCCTTACGTGTTCTATTACTTTCCACTATAGCCGACATCATATTTTGCGGCACGTCTTCGTAGTTGGCTAAAAGCTGTTTAGTATCTTTTGGAAGACAATATCCGCCATAGCCGAAACTCGGGTTGTTATAATGATTTCCGATGCGAGGGTCTAAGCAGACGCCTTCAATGATTTGCTGTGTGTCTAATCCTTTCAATTCGGAATAAGTGTCTAACTCATTGAAATAGCTGACGCGCAATGCGAGATAGGTGTTAGCAAATAACTTAACAGCTTCAGCTTCGGTGCTGCCCATAAACAAAACAGGCACGTCTTCTTTTATTGCACCTTGTTTGATAAGATGTGCAAACTGACGTGCCGCCTTTTCCAATCGTTTGTCGTCTTGTTTGTAGCCGACGATAATTCTCGATGGATATAAATTGTCGTACAATGCCTTGCTTTCTCTCAAGAACTCAGGAGAGAAGATGATATTATCGGAGCCTGTTTTCTTGCGAATCTCTTCTGTATATCCGACAGGTATCGTACTTTTTATCACCATTATTGCATTTGGATTATATTGCATCACTTTGGAGATGACGTCTTCAACAGCGGTAGTGTCGAAGAAGTTTTTTACGCTGTCGTAATTCGTTGGCGCTGCTATCACCACAAACTCTGCATCTTTATATCCAGTCTCTGCATCTAATGTGGCGCGCAGATTCAACTCCTTATTCTTCAGATAATCTTCTATATAATCGTCTTGTATAGGTGAAATCTTGTTATTCACCATTTCGACTCTCTCTGGAACTATATCAACAGCAACAACTTCGTTATGTTGCGCTAATAAAGTCGCCATTGAAAGTCCTACATATCCTGTTCCTGCTACTGTTATTTTCATGTTATTATATATTGTGTAAATATATCTCGTTTTCAATCTCGGCTGTCTTGTCCCAACTGAACTCGTCTGACAGTGTTTGTTTTATTTCTCCTCTGAGCATCTCTACGATTCTGTTAGAGATATTGCTGATAAAATCATCGTTTAAGTCAAATGTATTGTCTCTTCCTATGGCTTCGCTGATTCCTCCTACATTAGAACCTACTACGTTAGCACCACATGCTAAGGCTTCAACTGTGACGAGCGGCAGCCCTTCGTTCTTGCTCGGGAGTATCAACACGTCTATCACATTCATAAATTTAGGTATCATCTCCGGAGCTTGGTCACCCCATACTTTGTAATCGAAACTGTGTTTTATGAGTGACTGTGTCAGCTGTCCTTTTAACTTGCCATCGCCGATAATCCAGAAGACAACGTCTTCACCGTAGTTTTCTCTCACTTTTTGGAATATCTCAGGAAGCATGAGCACGTTTTTTATCGCGACAATGCCTCCGACAAAAGCCACGACTTTCTTGCCATTAACGCCATATTCATCTCTTAACGCCATCCTTTTTCTATCATCATATCTGTAAAATCCCGAATCTACACCGTTATAAAGTAATTGTTTTTTTGTATTTGTTGTTAGATATTCTGAGGCTTTAAGCAGAGCATTGCTGACAAAAAAATTACATGTCGCGTTTTCTAATATCTTTATTGTCTCATTCTGTAGATAGCTATTTTTATAAGGTCTGGTATGAATATCGGAGCCGTGCCATGTCACAAAATAAGGTGTCCCGAATCTCTCATTAATCTTCATCGCTAACTTGCCGCTTTCGTTAGAATGAGCGGAAATGGCATCGTAGCGACCTATCTTTTCTATTATCTTATTATATCTTAAGTTCTCAAATATTGCCTTAACTCCAATTACTTTTTCTAATATGTAATTTATCAAAGGAAATCTTTCCCACAGATATTTTATCTCAATGCCATCAATATTTATCGTTTCAACTTTTTTGACTTTTTTTGTCTTACGAAGTAATCTTGTCAAAGGACCATCATAGAAATAGAGATTATATACGTCAATATCATAGTCGGCAATTTGCTTTAGATGCTTGATTCTGTTCAAAGCAGCGTTAGCCTCTCCTTTTCTGTTAAGGAAGAACGTATTAGTTATTATCGCTATTCTTTTCATTATCTTGCTTCTATCATAAGAATTATTCTGTAACACTTTTATTACAACATGTTGATAATTTTTTCGTACATGGTGTCAGCATTATGTGATAACGTGAAGTACTTTGCAATATTTCCCTTTATTTCTTCTTGCAGTGAAATGTTCTCAATTAATGTGCTTGTTATATTTTTAAGATTGTCATAGTCATCAACACAGATTCCTAAATTATTTGTTTTCACTATATCACTTGGATCAAATGTTGTTATCACAGGTATTTTGTTTGACCATGATTGTAAGAATGTGTTAGGAAAGCCTTCGATGCTTGACGTGCATATATATATTTTTGTGCGTCTGAATAATTGATTTACGTTATCAAAATCAACGCTGCCTAAGAAACTGAGATTTTTACATTTTAATGCTCTCTCCTTACATTTTTTATATAGATCTCCATCGATGTCGCCGCCTACCATTACAAACTTATGATTAGGATTTTCTTCTGCCAACTTAATAAACCATTCGGGACGTTTAAGCTCTCTGAAGTTACCTACCCACAAGAAGTCGATGTCTCGTTCCAATTCGTTCCTTTCATCATTGTTAAGTGGCCATATATTGGGGATTATTATGTAATTTTTGTCGCCATAATTTTTTTGCAGCAGTTTTTTTTGGGTATCGTTTTGCAATACAAAACAGTCTGTATTTTTCAATCCTTTGCGATATATTATGCGACTGATTTTATTGCTTATCAATTCTTCCTCGGGTTTGAAGTCAGCGTCGCTTGCGCCTAAAAACACTAACTTTATTCTGAATATTTTTGCAAAGAACGCGACACTTCCTAATTGTCGTCGTGCGCCACGTAGAAGTATTAATTTAGGTTTTATTTTCAGTAGATGAAATAATACGAATATGTATTCGGTGATGCTGCCAATCAGTGGAATGTTATGAAACTTAAAGAAATGAATGTTATTAAAAGTCCTTTTTTTATTATATGAAGGCGCATACACTTCCCATCCTTTTTTGGCAAAAGTCTCTGCCCAATATCTCATTTGTATCGCGAGTCCGCCAATAAGACCTTTTTTAAGATACAGATTATCAATTTCGTGAGACCAAACAATTACTTTCATGGAAGAGTTGTCATTCGTTTGTTATTAAATCTCTTTTCTTTTTTTTATTTCCTGAATGAAATCTTCTATTTTCAGCTTAGTGCTACCAAGTACGTTAAACTCACCTTGTTCAAACACGAACTCGCCGTTTATATCTTTATATCTTCCTGGTATTCCATCAATGCACATCTGATAGTCTAAGTATGAGCCAAATGAAGCTTGCAATTCATTGATGACGAACTTACCGTCTTTAGTCTCAAAAATATCGACGTCCATGCATCTGAAGCCGCCTTTTTGACATAGTTCTCTGACCATTTCTAATAGATGTTGAGGGGGAGCGACCCAACCTACTTTCCCTGAGCCGCTAGCAAATTGTCCTTCTAATAATTTTTGATGACCGAAATAACTGTCCCCTATTTTCAAGATTCTCCACTCCCACAGAATATCTTTCACAAACTCTTGTACGATGAAATAGTCTTTTTGCGGATTATGTAAGTCGGGGAGATTAAGAAAACCCACTTTGGTTTTATAGAACAATCCTAATGACAATAACTTAAAGATAAATTTTTTAGGTAAGCATTTTTTTGCCATTCGGATTGCTTTTCTTTTGTTTTTGACGATTCGCACTTTGGAAGCTGCGGCGCCGACATTAGCTTTTGTCACTATAGGATATTCACAATCAGACAGGTAATTTATGGCGTTTTCAATATTAGTAAATACTTTTGTCTTGGCATGAGCATAGTTGTTTAGTTCGAGCCAAGCTGCCATATTTCTTTTGTTTTCGTGAATATATAATCCTTTGAAATCTGGGTAGATAGGTCGTTTCATCACTTGAGATACGAAATAATATCTCTCGTCTTGAATGGTTTTAAGTTCTTGCGAGATACAGTTCGACGGACAGAAGAAACCATCGCAGTCAGAATTTCTGACGTTATCCAACCAATTTTCATTGATTATATCGACGACTTCATAATCTACACCAAGAGATTTGCAAGACTCTATTGCTTGCTTGACGATCTTGTTATTTTGAAAAGAGGTGAAAATGCCGATTTTCATATTAATCGTTAAATAAGTTAACAAAACGTTTTACGTCGTTTCTATAAACCCATTGAGAAAATGATTTGCTTATTTCAAAACTTGTTATTCTGTATAACAGACTAGGTGCGTTATTGACTTCATAGAAGAACAGACCATTTTCTTCATACATTGGTTCAGCTATTGATGTATAATGAGTACCTTCTATCGCGTTGCCGGCATCAGCGGCAGAATCTATGAGAAGGCAGCCTTTTTTCACACGTTTTAAATCTTCTTTTGTGATAATATGTTTTACTGAGCCATCGACTTCTATGCCATTTATTATTATATCATATTCACCGATACTGTCATAAAATTCTTGCATGGTTTTTCTATAAAACATGCGAACATCAACGTTATATTTTGAAATATAATTATAAGCACCTTGAGATACACTGCCATTAGCTAACACTGCGACTTTTGTATCAGAATTCGGTAATAGACCAAATGTCAATAAGGCATGTTGTACACTTGCAATACCTGCATAAAATGAGTTTTTCCAGATAAAATTCTTTTCAATGAATGTAATAGGAATATGTTTGTCGCCTTGATGAGCTGTAGGATAAATATTATCTAAGTCTATTATTCTAAGATTTTTCTTTTTAGCGACATTCTGATAAAAATCAGTGCCAGAGCCCGTAGGGTGAGTCCATCCTATAATCATCTGACCTTCTCTAAGATGATCATAATCTGCGGCTTGGAGTAATTTAAGGCAAAATATAATATCACATTCTTTGAAAATATTTTCTCTGCTATCTACTTTACAACCTTTTGATTCGTATTCATTGTCGGATATATTCAGATTAGAACCAAAGCCATTTTCAATAACTAAATCGTTTTCATAGTCAGATGTAATATGTTGTGGTAATAGAGCTACCCTTTTTTCTCCGGGATACGTGGGTTTGATAAATCCTAATTTCATATTTATAAGTTATTTGTGGTAGATGTTTTAAATTTATGATATTTAGCGTAACACATTGTCATTATACCTAATAGTCCTCTCGTGAATGTTACTACTAACGCTGCACCGATGATTTCATATCTATATATTAGTGGAAATGACAAAGCAAATCCGATAACAGAACAGATAAATGTGATATTTCTTAGTTGTTTCTCTTTGTTTAAAATTATCAGATAATTGGTCCCATAAACATTGCCTATTGCCAAAAAAATGAGTGATAACGATGTTATCCTAATGACATCAACTGCATTGACAAACTCTTCTGTGTAGAATATCTTTACTAATATCGGAGCTGAAAGTATCAGTATGACAGTGAATATGACTGATGTGCCGATATTTAATTTTGCATACATTGTGTGTTTGTCGATTCTTCTGGATAAGAACGGGAAAAAAGTTCTGGAAAAAATTCCAAGTATTCTGTAAAACATATCTGTAAACTTCGTTCCAGATTCATATAATCCGTTAGCAACATCTCCACCAACAAATCCAAGAAGCGTTATAGAAAATGCGTTGTAAAATGTAGGCATTAAATTGTTGATGAATACATCGGTACTTTCTTTTATTGTTTGAAATATTTTTCTGAGAGAAGGTTTTTTTAGTTTATAATCCCATTTAATCAGGATGTAATACATTGCGACTATTCCTGATATTACAAAGCCACAGGATGTAAGTAAAGGCTGTATTATATAATCGGATTTGTCTTTAATGAAAATAAATATGGCGATGGTAAAGAATGTTTTTGAAAGTAGGTTGAGAACAGTAATATATTTCATTCTTTCGATGGCTTGAAAAAACCAATCAGGGAACATGATATGCCCTGGTATAAGCAGGAATGTGACAAAAATCACAAGAGCATTTTCTTTGAATTTTGGAATGAAACATACGAGTAGAAAAAGTCCTATGAATGATATTAATGTCAGCACTAATCTTGACCAAAGTACGTTTGAAAATATTTCAGAAACTTTTTCTTTATCATCTCTATTTTTCGCGACGTCACGTGTGGCTGTGTAATTAAATCCCCAGTCGGAAATGGTTTGGCACCATACTATGATAGCACCAGCGAAAGCAATTTTGCCAAAACCTTCTGGTCCGATGACTCTTGCTAAATAAGGCATCGTTATTAGTGGGAAAAAATATGAAGCTAATTGTAAGAGCGATAAATAACCGAAATTAGCTATTAAGGTTCTTCCGTCTTTGCTGCTTTTAATTTTGTTTATGAATACTTTTATTTTAGAATTCATTTTATATTATTTACCCAATTAAAAACTTACCTACTTTGGTTTTTAGTAAAATTGTTGACAATAAGTATGATACAGGCAAAACCAATGCAACTCCCAACCAAGGCAACCAGTAAGGTCCTACTATGGCTGCAAAATTTGTATTGTAATATAATCCTATGAGTAAAAACTGATGTATTAAATATATACCAAAACAGGACGATGCCAAACTAATAGTTAGTTTGTTCAATTGCCTGTGTCGAGTGAAATATACCGTTGTAATATAGAATGTAATTGTACCGATGGTCGCATAAATCAATTGACAAGCACCGCGTGCTGAAACATTCAATAATTTGTATAATCTAAAATTTTGATCGCCAATGACAATAGTTTCTTTAAGAGGACGAAGTATTATGAAGACTGCTATAAATATTATCCAACTTATTATGAGTTTTTGGGGCGTATCTATATATCCTTCAGGTTGTGACCACCCGCCTTGATAACAAGTAAATGAATGCATCGTCACTATCATCACAGCTAATATAGTGCGCATTAAAGTTACCTCATCAAGATGGATTTTTTTCTGCTCTGTTACCATTCTTTTGGAAATTGTAAACGCCTATATGACATATTTATTTCCATCCAAATGGATGTCTCGTTAATTCTAATTTCGCTAATGGATGATAGTCGCCTTTGAGTCCTATTGGCTGAGCGTTTCTTATCTCGTAGACCATCTCTATGCAGTTGCGCGCTTCCGAGATTCTGAAGCCTTCTCCGTTGAGAATCTTCTTATAACTTTCAGTATGTAACTCTGTAAATCCTTGACTGAACTCAAATTCGTTGCCATCAATCATGATGGTTCTGTAAGTTCTCTTTTCTCCTTGAACGGCATTTTCGGGAAGAGTGTCGGCGTTGATGCTAAGGAAATATCTTACTCTCGCTTTCTCTAATTCTAAATAACCTGCCACTCTGTCGTGACTCGAGATATGCACGACGCTCTTCGTCACCTTACCGAAAATCCATTGAAGCATGTCGTAGAAATGAATCCCGATGTTAGTCGCTACGCCGCCGCTTTTGTTGATGTCGCCTTTCCACGATGTGTAGTACCAATTGCCTCTTGCGGTGATATAAGTCAAATCAATGTCGTAGATTTTATCTTTAGGCCCTTCGTCGATTTTCTTTTTTAAAGCTACGATTGATTCGTGAAGTCTGAGTTGTAAAATGGTATATGCTTTATGTCCTGTCGATTTCTCAACAGCTTCTAAGGCATCTATGTTCCAAGGATTTAAGACGACGGGCTTTTCGCATATCACGTCGCAACCTAATCTCAATCCGTAACGAGTGTGTGCGTCGTGAAGATAATTCGGAGTACATACCGACACGAAGTCTATCTTATGACCTTTTTCGATGAGTTTGGTGTTATGACGGTCGAATAGCTCTTGTTCTGTAAAAAACGAAGCCTGAGGAAAATAGCTGTCCATTATCCCGACGCTGTCGTTTCTGTCGTAAGCCGAAACTAAAACGTTTCCTGTATCTTTTATCGCTTTAAGATGTCGTGGTGCGATATATCCGCCGACACCGATTATCGCAAAGTTCTTCCGCATTCGCATTTCTTTGTTTCATCTAATTTCTTACCGCATTCGCAGACCCAGCCTATACGTCGTGCCGGAACGCCTGCCATCAGTGCATGATCTTCAACGTCTTTCGTTACGACGGCTCCTGCCGCTATCATGGCGAATTTTCCTATCGTATGTCCGCAGACTATAGTACAATTTGCTCCGAGCGATGCTCCTTCTTTCACCAATGTCTTCTTATAGACTCCATGAACGGGAAAATTAGCTCTCGGCGTAGTGACGTTGGTAAACACACAACTCGGTCCGCAGAATACGTTATCTTCAAGTTCCACGCCTTCGTAAATAGAAACGTTGTTCTGAATCTTCACGCCGTTTCCAATCTTGACATTATTACCGACATTGACATTCTGACCTAAAGTGCAATTCTTACCAATCGTAGCTCCCGACTGAATATGACAGAAATGCCAGATCTTTGTCCCTTCGCCTATAGTCACGTTGTCATCAACGTATGACGATTCATGTACGAAATGATCATTGTCTGTCGTCTGTCGTCTGTTGTCTGTTGACATTATAAATTATCTTTTTCTATATCTTTAAAATAATTGACAGTTCCGACTTTGAGTTCGTATGTCGCTAAGTCGTCGCAGACTATGATTCCTTTAGGGTGCATCTGTAATGCGCTCACCGTCCATAAATGGTTGACGCTACCTTCGACGACTTGTGCTATCGCTCTTGCTTTGCCGTGACCGTTAGCCAAAATCATGACTTCTTTGGCGTCCATCACTGTGCCGACTCCTACTGTCAAGGCTGTCTTTGGAACTTGATTGATATCATTGTTGAAAAATCTCGAGTTGGCGATGATAGTATCTGTCGTCAATGACTTGACTCTTGTTCTCGAAGTCAGAGAAGAGCCCGGCTCGTTGAAAGCAATGTGACCGTCAGGACCAATACCGCCCATGAACAAATGAATTCCGCCATACGATTTTATTTTCTCTTCATAACGTTGGCATTCTGCTTCCAAGTCTTCAGCGTTGCCATTCAAGATGTTGACGTTTCCTTTCTTTACGTCGACATGATTGAAGAAGTTGTTCCACATAAAGGAATGATAGCTCTCCGGATGATCTTCCGCTATTCCGACATATTCGTCCATGTTGAAAGTCACGACATTCTTGAAAGACACTTTGCCTTGTTTATGTAATTCTATCAAGGCTTTATAGGTGCCGAGCGGTGTTGAGCCTGTAGGTAATCCAAGTACGAAAGGTCTCTCTTCTGTAGGATTAAACTCGTTTATTCTCTTTACGATATGATTAGCCGCCCATTGCGACACTTTCTCATAATTAGGTTCGATGATAACTCTCATAATATTTTTTTACTATTGGCTGTTGAGCTAATGCTGTTGAACTTAGGTTTAAAGTTTTGAGTTCTTCGTTTTAAGTCCGATGTTCTACTATACAGCTTCGCCTTCTAAGTCACAAAGTGTGTTTGTAACTAATTGATTTCTTGTGATATGTAGGCTAATTGAATCTATGCCCTACTATACTGCAAATATATTTATTTTTTTTGAGAATTAAAATATTATCCTCGTTTATTTTTTAACTTTGCAAAAAAATATTAACGATGATACTTTGTTTAGAAACTTCTACTGCAGTTTGCTCTGTAGCGCTTGTAAATAATGGCGATGTTGTTGCTTTGAGAGAAAGTCTCGACGGTCAAAATCACGCGGAAAAAATCACTGTTTTTATCGATGAAGTGATGAAGGAAGCGGGCGTCAAATATCAGGATCTGGACGCTGTCGCAGTCAGTATGGGACCTGGCTCATACACAGGTTTGCGTATCGGCGTAAGTACCGCTAAAGGTTTATGTTATGCTATGGAAAAACCTCTTATCGCTGTCGATACATTAGCTGCTATGGCAGAAGGTTTTGCGAGTCTACAGTCTACGGTCTACGGTCTACAGTCTACAGACCAAAGTTCAAAGTTCATTTATTGTCCGATGATTGACGCTCGACGTATGGAAGTCTATTCGGCTTTCTTTAATGAGAAGTTGGAAAGGATTTCCGAGACACAAGCTATCGTCATTGACGAAAATTCGTTTTCCGATCTGAAACAAAATCATCATCTTTATCTCTTTGGTGATGGTGCTGATAAACTCGCATCTTTATTTGAAAATGAAGAGAATATCACTGTGACAAAGAATTTCCATTGCTCAGCGGCATATATGGCGAAATTGGCTGACAACGCTTTCAATAATAATGATTTCGTCGATACAGCTTATTTCGAGCCTTTCTATCTGAAGGATTTTGTGCCGGGAATACCGAAGGTAAAGGGCTTAAACTAATGTCTCTTCACCTTCGACTTTAGATTCTTGCCATTAGATTTCGTCACCATCTCAAAATCTAATTGCTTCTTGATGAGATTTACGTCTTTAACTCTGACTTTCACCTCGTCACCTAACTGATATATGTTTCCGTAATCTTGTCCTATGACGCGGAAGTTCTCATCGTCTAAATAATAGAAGTCGTCGTTCAAATCAGCATAGCGTATCAAACCTTCACATTTGCTGCCTTTCAACTCGACATAAATTCCCCACTTGCTCACGCCCGAAATCAAGCCGTCGAAGACTTTGCCGATATGATCTTGCAGATATTCAGCTTGCTTATATTTCACCGAATCGCGTTCCATCTCGGCGGCGCGTTTCTCCATCTCGCTGGCATGAAGACATAACTCTTCGTATTCTTCTTTATCGACACTCGGCTGATTTTCTATAAGATAACGTTCTATGAGACGATGAACCATCAAGTCGGGATAACGACGTATAGGCGAGGTGAAATGCGTATAATATGGAAACGCTAATCCGTAGTGACCAATGTTAGTCGTGCTGTAAACGGCTTTCGCCATCGTCCTGATAGCGACCGACTCTACTAAGTTCTTCTCGCCTTTGCCATTGACGGCATCGAACAAAGCGTTATACGACTTCACAAGTTTCTCCCTCGAACTGATATTCATCGAATAACCTAATTTCGAGACTAACTGTATGAAGTTGGACAGTTTCTCCGGATTAGGCTCGTCGTGTATTCTGAAGACGAAAGTATAGTCTTTATATTTACTCGATTTCGACATCGTCTCGGCTATAGTCTTGTTAGCAAGAAGCATGAAATCTTCTATCAACATATTGGCTTCTTTCTGCACCTTGACGTAAGTGTCGATAGGTTTTCCGTTCTCATCAAGAATAAATTTCACCTCTTCAGAATGGAAGTTGATACAACCTTCTTTCATCCTTTTGGCACGTAGCTTCGTAGCCAAGTCATTGAGCGTCATCAGTTCTTTCTTATTATCGCCATCGGCACCTTCTATCATCTCCTGCACTTCCTCGTAAGCATAACGATGATTCGATTTTATGACAGTCTTGCCTATCCATTTATTGACAATATCAGCTTCTTCATTCAGTTCAAAGACGACAGAGAAAGCGAGTTTCTCCTCGTCGGGACGCAACGAACAAAACATATTACACAGTTTCT
>JAZOCI010000118.1:0-31516 GCA_045596465.1 Bacteroidales bacterium
CGTTCGGTGTTTCAGCTTATCCAGCTATCGCTGTCGACCCAGAAGGTAATTTGGCAGTTGCATTCTCAGCTCCAGACCTAAATCGTGATGAGCTATATTATGATGAATATGGTAATCCATATTACTACAGAAGTATTTTTGTAAATTACAAACCAGCAGACTCAGCTACTTGGGATCGAATGCCTATATTTACTCCAACAAACATGTATTCAGCTTCGGCTCACTCACAATCAGAATGTACTTTTGTTTCAGCGGTAAGCAACCCAAAGAACGTAAATGAGTTCTGGTTCTCATGTTTGACAGATGATACTCCTGGTTTTCATACAGGTGCTTCAGGTGCTTCACAAGATTATATCACTACAGGTACAATAAATGTATTTAAGTTCACTCCTACAGAAGAGTATGAGGTTGAAGATCCATTGCCAGAAGAACCAGAGAATTACTGGAACCCAGATCCTTCTCTCTATGCAAACAATATGACAGTCATCGCAAAAGTGGAGATAGACGGCGAAGAACAAGCTACTGAAGCTATAGAAATCGGAGCTTTCTGTGGCGAAGAAGTGAGAGGCTCAAGCAGACTTCAATACACAGAAAACGGATATGAATGCTTCTTGATGATACATGGAGACGCCGGCGATGAAATCACATTCAGAATTTATGATCACGCCATAAGAGCAGAATTGAATCTCAGAACTGATATGATAGTGACATTTGAGGCTAACGGCATAATAGGAGAGGTGGCAAACCCAGCGGTGATAAATTTCACATCCGGAGATATCATAGAAGCAGACGCTAATCCTGTTGAAGGAGGCATCATAGAAGGCGAAGGTAAATATCATGTTGGTGATACCGTTACACTTAGAGCTATAGAAAATGAAGGATATGTCTTCTTGAATTGGACTGCAAACGGCGAAATAGTATCCGACGAGGTGGAATATACTTTCGTTGTCGGTGATGTTAGAAACTTCGTCGCCAACTTCGAATCAATCTATTGGACAGCCGACGAAACTATGTATTCTGACAATATGACGCTCATCGCTACAATATCAATAAACGATGTGGCACAATCTGACCGCCGTTTGGAAATCGGAGCTTTCTGCGGCGACGAACTCAGAGGCGCAGGCAGACTACAATATATCCCTGAACCGGTTGAGAAATACGAAGCATTCGTCATGATTTATGGAGAAGACGGCGATAGCATCACCTTTAAATTATATGACCATGCGACAAAAACAATACTGAATATAGAAGCCGACAGTGCATTGTCATTCACAGTTAATGAAACCGTAGGTAGCGTTATGGAACCTGAAAACATCAACTTCATATCTAATAATGACGACGACGGCAATGATGATGGCAACGATGATGGAAACGATGACGGCAACGATGACGGAAACGATGATGGCAACGATGATGGAAACGATGACGGCAACGATGATGGAAACGATGACGGCAACGATGACGGCAACGATGACGGCAATGATGACGGTAACGATGATGGAAATGATACTCCAACATCAGAACCATTAGATGCACCAGAAAATCTTGAAGCAAATGCTTTAAGCACCTCATCGATAATCTTGACATGGGAAGATGTTGAAAATGCTGAAGGCTATAAAATCTATCGCGATGGCGAATTCTTGAAAGATGTCAATAAGACAAGTTACACCGACAAGAAATTGGAATACGACACAGAATACTGCTATGAAGTCACAGCAATCAACGACGCGCTTGAATCAGATAAATCAGATAGAGTATGTGTCAAAACTTTGGGCGAAGGCATCGAAGAATTGACATCATCATTCGAAATCTATCCAAATCCTGTTGAAGATGAATTGTTCCTCGCAACAGAACTTCACATAGAAGAAATCGCGATTTACGACATTTATGGAAGAAAGACTACAGTCTACGGTCTGCAGACTACAGACTTTGTCCATAGCATTAATGTTGCTGATTTAGAAGCAGGAGTTTATTTTGTCAATATCAAGACAGAAAACGGAAACGTTGTGAAGAGATTTATTAAAAATTAGGAGTTAGGAATTATTGTAGAGACGTACCGGTTACACCGATAAAAATAAACACGATGTAATTGGTACGTCTCAAATACGAATCTGAAAAATTAAAAAATATGAAAAAGTTTTTAACATTTATTATCGCATTATTGGTCTCAGGATTGGGATTGAATGCGCAGAATTTTGATGTTATAGATCCGGAATTACAAACAATATTGAATCAAAAAAGCAATGATTTGATCTCTATCAATATTGTTATGGAATCGCAACATGACGGAGACGACTTGGATGTCAAGTTCGCCAACATCAAAGACAAGGACGAAAAAAGAAAAAGTGTTATCGCAGAGTTGAAAAAATACTCGTCTGATAACCAAAATAAGGTGATGTCGTATCTTCAAGCTGAAGGTAAAAATGTCACTAACTTGAAGTCACACTGGTTGGTGAATACAATCAGCTGTACAGCATCGAGAGATGCCATTTACGGAGTGTCGGAATTGTCAGGAATCTCTGTCATAGCTCATAATGGCAAAGAGAAACTTATCAACGACTACAAACCTGTCAAGGTACAGAAACAAAGAGGTCTCACCGAAAATATCACACAGGTAGGTGCCAACAGCGTGTGGGCTGAAGGTTATACCGGCAAAGATGTCATAGTGGCAGTCTTAGACTCAGGTGTCAACAGTGAGCACGTCGATTTGAAAGATCACTTATGGGATGGCGGCTCTGAATATCCAGATCACGGCTGGAACTTCATCGATAACAATTATATCACCGACGACTATAACGGACACGGCACACACTGCGCCGGTACTATCTGTGGCGACGGTACCTCAGGCACACAGACTGGCATAGCTCCTGACGCCACCTTGATGTGCGTAAAGGTTTTGGGCGATGACGGTCTTGGCACATTAGAAGCTTTGGTGTCAGGTGTTGAGTTTGCTGTAGAGAACGGCGCCGACATCCTAAGCCTCTCCTTAGGCTGGACATATCCTGACTCATACGAGAGCGGAATCATGCGTGAGATGTTCGAAAACGTGATGTATGCAGGCGTAGTAGCTTCTGTGGCAGCAGGTAATGAAAGAGATGGCATCGACACAATACCTATACCTTATAACATTAGCGCTCCGGGCAACTGTCCTCCGCCATGGCTACACCCTGACCAACAAGCTAATGCAGGAGGCCTGTCAGCAGTGGTATCAGTAGGCGCTGTGGATTATTACGACGAACCTGCCTACTTCTCCTCAGAAGGTCCTGTGACATGGCAAGGTTCACAGTGGCACGACTATCTATTGGACTTAGATGTTGAGATAGATGAACATTGGTTGCATTACGACAACGATAATTGGGAAGAAGTTATCGGCGGACCAGAATCATTCTATTGGGGTGTCATGTTCCCAGCAGCTACATTACAACAACATAACGGAGACATGCTGTCAAAAATATCAGTATATGACTATGTTGCCAATACAATAGAGCTACTCGTGTATTACGGCGGCGATTATGCGCCTGAGATGTTGGTACATACCCAGACATTTGAATTGACAGGCTCCAATAGTGTTGTAGAAATAGATCTGACAAACACCTTGCCTATAGACAAAAACGAGAACCTCTGGATAGTGTTGTTCAGCAACAATGGAACTGTTTATCCTGCAGCATCATGTTCTAATACAGGAGACCCTAACGGACGCTGGATTTCTATAGACGGAACGATATGGGAAGACATTGTTGATTATGGTCTTGAATACACTTGGATGATACGCGCTTACGTATCAGACGAGAGCGGCTCGGCAGTGGCAGAACTGAAAACTATAAACGACTATGAATATAAATCAGCAAAAGGAACATTGTCGGCATTGAAAGCTGATAACAAGAGATCTGGTGCTGCAAGTAACGATAGTAACTTCGGTCTCATCCGTCCTGATGTCAGCGCACCAGGCGTTGATATAGTCTCAGCTGCTTACGACGATAATGATGGTTTCTATACCTTTAGCGGCACCTCAATGGCTACACCTTGCGTGGCTGGCGTCATGGCACTTATGCTCGACAAGAACCCTAACCTCACACCAACAGATATTTGCAGAATATTGGAGACAACAGCTACACCTTTAGATTACAAGAAAAGCAACAGAACAGGCTCCGGACGTATCAACGCCTACGAAGCATGCGAGATGATAGAAGAAGGAACTGAAGAGACAATTCCAGGTAAATCATTCTTTACTTTTGAAAGCGGCTTGGAAGGCTGGACTACAATTGATGCCGACAGCGACGGATATAAGTGGATTAACTCATCAGATCTTATGGGAGAAGGACAAGGTTTTAATGGAAGTAATTGCGCGATGTCACAATCGTATGATGCTGGTGTAGGAGCAGCTCTCAATCCTGACAACTATCTCGTATCTCCAGAGAAATATCTTATCGATAGTAGCTCTAAGATTAAATTCATGGCTGCGGCACAAGACCCTTTATGGGCAGCAGAACATTTCGGTGTGGCAGTATCAACAGCAAGTAACAACAATGCTAATGACTTTACCACTATAGCAGAATGGACCATGACATCGGGAGCTAAGGGAAATCAGAAATCACAGGCAAGAGGTTTTGAAGCCAAAGCAGAAGGAACATGGTTCCAATATGAAGTCGATCTGAGCCAATATGCGGGACAAGAAGTATGGTTGGCAATACGTCACTTCAACTGCATCGACCAGTTTATCCTCTGTGTCGATAATGTGGAGATAGTAACTTTATCATTACAGATACCATCAGCACCTCAGAACTTAGTTGCAGAAGCAATAAGCTCATCAGAGATACAATTAACATGGGACTCAGTTTATAACGCAGAATATTATAATGTGTATTATGGAGATACGTTTATCGGAACTGATGCAGCTACAGCATGTATAGTTAATGTCGTTGACTATGGTACATATTGTTTCACAGTGACAGCAGTAAATGAAGCTGGTGAATCAGAACATTCAAATGAAGCATGTGCTACAGTGGAAGATATCCTACCAGAAGATGCATGTTATGTATATTTTGAATTGTATGACAGCTATGGCGACACTTGGAACGGGAACTATCTGTTGGTAGAATACAACGGAAAGACAGAGAAATTGGAAATGATAAATAGCAGTTTTGCTGAATATGCTTTGACAATCCCGACAGGCTCTTACGTTACAGTGACACATATTGGTGATAGTTGGCCATATGAAAATTCATTTGTGGTAAGATATGAAAATGGAACAAAGATTCTTAATGTAATAGAATGTCTGGCAGATACAATAGCATACGGTTTCTATGTTGATTGCAGTATGCCTGCAACACTTCCATCAGCTCCGACAAACCTTAGGGTTACAGTAGAGGAAGACGATCCTGATTATTACGAGAAATATAAAATCACCTTGACATGGGATGCTGTTGAAAATGCGAACGAGTATGCAGTGCATTCAAAAACACAATTGCAATCTCCAAATATAGAATATGTAGATACAAATAGAGCAGTTATAGTTAAAGACATATCCGATGAAGGCGAGTGGTGGTTCTATGTAAGTGCTGTATATGAAAATAATACCGCATCAGAATTTTCAGAACCGTGTTATATTGTTCTTGGAGGAAGTGTAATATCACATACTCAAGCTCTTAAATCAGGCTGGAACTGGTATTCTACATACGTTGTCAATGAAGGTACTTTCGGTCTCGAACAATTAGAGAACGCCGTCGGAGCAAATGGAATCCAGATTAAGAACCAGAGCAGATTCGTCAACAAGGCAGACAGCAACTGGTATGGAACCATGACAAGTACAGCTGTGGAAGATATGTACATGATCTATATGTCAGAAACACAAGATGTTACCTTGGAAGGTTATGAAGTGAATCCTTCAAATTATCCAATGACTTTGAATACCAATTGGAAATGGATAAGCTATCCATTGTCGTCGGAGATGTCTGTTGAAGAAGCATTCGCATCAGCCAACCCAAGCGATGGCGACTATATCAAATCGCAGACAGGTTTCGCACAATATTATCAGGAACTCGGTTGGAACGGTACTCTCAAGACAATGACACCGGGCATGGGATATATGTATCAGAACACCTCTGGTTATGAGAAGACTTTCTATTATCCAACATCAAGCTATAGGTCAGAGTCAGCATCAGAGTCAGAGTCAATAAATCATTGGTATGCAGATTACGCTAAATATCCGATGAACATGACGATGATAGCAGTCGTTGAAGGAGCAAGCAGCGATTATGAAGTGGCAGCATTTGTAGACGGCGAATGTCGCGGCAACGCTCGTCCTGTCTATATCGAGGCTCTCGACAAATATGTACTCTTCATGACGATATACGGAGATAAGACAGAAAAGATGATGACATTCAAATATTATGATGTCAAAACTGGAGAGACATACTCTATAGCCGACGAGATTACATTCTCTGTCAACGCCACAGTAGGCGATGTGATGAAACCATATGTCATGACAAGAGGCGCGCTTGGCATCGACGAATTGTCATCATCAATCGACATCTATCCAAACCCTATTGGAGATGTGTTATTCCTCGCAACAGAAATGAACGTAAAAGAAGTTTCAATTTACGACATTTATGGAAGAATGACTACAGTCTACAGTCTACAGTCTACAGACTTTGTTCACAGCATTGACGTTGCTGATTTAGAGGCGGGAGTTTATTTCGTCAATATCAAGACAGAAAACGGAAATGTTGTTAAGAGATTTGTTAAAAAATAGGAATTGATTTTTAAGACATACGTCCGTATGTCTCTACGAGAGATTATCGTAAATCTTGTAGAGGCGCACGGACGTGCGTCTAAGGAAGGTCAGTAGACATAAAAAAAGAGCCCATTACAGGCTCTTTTTTTTCGCGTCCTTTCGCGTTATTTAGCGGACAATTTTCGCGGACCGATTACATCATTCCCGGCATGCCACCCATTTGTGGATTCATTGCTGGCATCGGATTTTCTTCTTTATGATTTGAGATGACGCATTCTGTTGTGAGGAGCATACTTGCGATAGAAGCGGCGTTTTCTAAAGCTACTCTCGAAACCTTAACTGGGTCGATGACACCTGTCTTCAACAAGTTTTCGTATGTTTCTGTGCGTGCGTTGAAACCGAAGTCGCCTTCGCCTTCTCTTACCTTATTGACAACGACAGAACCTTCCAAACCAGCGTTTTCAACGATCTGACGTAATGGTTCTTCTAAAGCGCGTTTGATGATAGCGATACCTGTTGTCTCGTCCTCGTTTTCGCCTTTCATCTTTTCTATCGAGCTGATAGCGCGGATGAAGCCTACGCCACCACCAGGGATGATACCTTCTTCGATAGCAGCTCTTGTTGCGTTCAAAGCGTCTTCAACACGGTCTTTCTTTTCTTTCATCTCTACTTCGCTTGCAGCGCCGACGTAGATGACAGCAACGCCACCAGCTATCTTAGCCAAACGTTCTTGTAATTTCTCACGGTCATAGTCCGATGTTGTTGAAGCAATCTGAGCTTTGATTTGTGCTGCACGGGCATCGATGTTTTCTTTTGCACCTTGTCCATTGACGATAGTTGTATTGTCTTTTGTCACAGTGATCTTGTCAGCTGTACCGAGTTCTGCCAAAGTGGCATCTTCCAAACGGTAGCCTTTTTCTTCTGTGATGACAGTGCCGCCTGTCAAGATGGCGATGTCTTCCAACATCTCTTTTCTTCTGTCGCCGAAGCCAGGAGCTTTAACAGCAACGACTTTCAAAGAACCACGTAAACGGTTGACAACCAATGTTGCCAATGCTTCGCTGTCGATGTCTTCTGCGATGATGAGAAGTGGACGTCCTGTCTGTAATGATTTTTCAAGGATTGGAAGCAAGTCTTTCATCACAGAGATTTTCTTATCGTAAATCAAGATGAAAGGATTTTCATAAACAGCTTCCATTTTTTCTGTGTTGGTTACGAAATATGGAGAGATGTAACCACGGTCGAATTGCATACCTTCAACAACATCGACGTGTGTCTCAATACCTTTAGCGTCTTCAACAGTGATAACGCCTTCTTTCTTTACCTTTGCCATAGCTTCAGCAATCAAAGTACCGATGGTGTTGTCGTTGTTAGCTGAGATACTTGCAACTTGTTGAATTTTCTCGATACTGTCACCAACTTGTTCTGACTGAGCTTTCAATGATTCTACTACTGTAGCGACGGCTTTGTCGATACCTCTTTTAAGGTCCATTGGGTTTGCGCCTGCGATGACGTTTTTCAATCCTGCTGCTACTATAGCTTGTGCCAATACTGTAGCTGTTGTTGTACCGTCGCCGGCGAGGTCGTTTGGTTTAGAAGCCACTTCTTTAACTAACTGAGCGCGCATATTTTCTACTGGGTCTTGTAATTCTATTTCTTTTGCTACAGAAACGCCGTCCTTTGTGATGTGAGGAGCGCCATACGATTTCTCGATGATGACGTTACGACCTTTAGGTCCGAGAGTTACTTTTACTGCGTTAGATAAAGCGTCGACGCCTTTTTTTAAACCGTCGCGTGCGTCTAAGTTGAATAATATGTCTTTTGCCATTGTTATGCTTTTTTAAAAATTCTTAACTAAATGAAATAAAAAAGTAATGAGAAATCAGATGATTGCGATAACATCGTTTTCTCTCATTATCATATAATCTTTTCCTTCTAAGTGGAACTCTGTGCCGGCGTATTTGCCATAAATAACTACGTCGCCAACTTTCAATGTCATAGGATTGTCTTTTGTACCAGGACCAACTGCCACTACAACACCTTTTTGTGGTTTTTCTTTTGCTGTGTCAGGAATGATGATTCCGCTTGCTGTCTTTTGTTCTGCGAGAGCTGGTTCGATAACGACTCTGTCTGCCAATGGTTTAATTGATAATTGTGCCATAATTTTAATTTTATATATGTTATTTTGATTTTTCTGCTCGTCTCTTGTCAAATTGTTTGCCAAAAATTGTTGCAAAAAAAAATGTCAGAAATAATGACATTCTGACATTTTCTTGATCTTATTATTACTGTTTTTTATTCAGTAACTGTAGCTGGCATCTGATAATCTGAAGGTGCTACAGTGTTTTCTATTTGTTTACGCATCTCTGTATCAACTGTGTTTGTTCCAGCACCGCTTTTTGGAAGTGTTATACTTGAAAAGAGGCATAACAAAACTAAAATGACTGCCAAAGTCCATGTAGCTTTCTCTAAGAAATCGGTAGTCTTGCGAACACCTAAGATTTGATTTGAAGATGATAAGTTGGATACCAATCCGCCACCTTTTGAATTCTGAACTAAAACAACCAACATCATCAAGAAGCTGACGATAAGGATGAATACTGAAATTGCTACGTACATTTTATTAATTTATTTGATTGTTAAACTTATTTTTTGCTTCTTCAATTAATTTTGCAAAGTAAACACTTTTTTCTGGATTTTTCAAACTTAATTTTTGATATATTGAAATTGCTTTATCAACATATCCTTGGTTGAGGTAAATCGTTGCTAATGTTTCACTTATGATATTTTCTTGGTCTATGACACTGGTCTGAGCGACTACCATTGGGTCATAAAATTCTTTCTTAGGACGCGAAATCTGAGGATTTTCTGCGATAAATTTGTCAATAATTTCAGTTTTCGACAATTTATTTCCTCTTTCTTTATTGACTTCCTTCTCTTGCTCTAATTCTATAATTCTCTGCTCGATGAGATTCTTCAACTCGTCTAACGACTTACGCTTTTCATCTAACAACGCCATCTCCTTCGACAATTCCTCCTGCGATTTATTTAAGTCGATTTCAGGAATGACAATAGCTTCTAACGTCTGTTGTCTGTTGTCTGTTGTCTGTTGTCTTTCATTAAATTCGTCTGGCAAATCACAGACCTCGACTTTAGTCTTCTTCATCTTGGCTTCTGCCAAAAGATGTCGCAAAGCATTTCTGTCTGGAACCATCGCCGCTGCAAGTCGCAACTGACGATTCGATTTCTTGTCTTCTTTTAAATCAGAACCGATAGCGAGAAGTACTTGTGCTACAGTAAAATACGGATATTTCTCAACGATTGACAACAACAATTCAATATCATTGTCATTCATCTCGTGAGGATTTTTCATCATCTCTTCAAATCCCGGATACCCTAAAATCGTTCTTTCTCCCATAGTTTACCAATTCACAACTGCTTTGTTAAAAATATCTTGGCATAAATCTTCTACAATTTGTTCCACCAAAACATCTTGAACCATATTTAGATCTTGTTCGCTCGGGTAGTCTTGATATTGAGAGAAATTCTGCTCGAAATTCTTTGACTCGTCATATCTGTTTGTAAATCGTACGTTTACCGTCACTGTCAGTCTGTTCATAGCAGCAGTCTGATTACCTGTGATGGCGATAGGAGCAGTGCTGTAACCCGTAATCTCGCCTTCAAAAGCGAGGTCTCCGTTTTGCGCTACCGATTGCAATGTCGTCTGATTTACAAACATATCGTTCAAGGCATTGGTGAAAGTGTTGCTCAACAAGGGGTTGACGAGCTGAGCATTGTTAGGGAAATATTGAACAGAAACGGTCTTAGCCTCAGCAGGAATGGAAGCTCCTGAAAACGAATATATTCCACAGTTAGTGAAGATAAGACAACAAGTCAACATGGCAAGGAAACAACGAGTCACCGAGACCCTGAGTCGTTGAGTTGCTTTAACCTCTTCTTTAACCTTTAATCCTTTATTCCTATATTCCCTCAAACTTTTCATCAAAGGTCGATTTTAAATTCGTTAATTTTTCTGTATAATGTTCTCTCGCTGATGCCTAATTCTTTGGCTGCGTCTTTTCTCTTGCCTTTATGTCTTTCTAAAGCCTTGCAAATCAAATCTCTTTCAGTCTGTATCAACGATAAAGATTCTTTTTGATTTGACACGATTTGCATTTCATCATCATTGCGTTCATGATTGTTGACATCTTTATAATCGTCGTCTTGAACATAGACGAATGCGTCTTCTTCCTCTTCCATAGGAGAAATCACAGTGGCATTTATCGGTGTAATATTCGGTGTTTCAGTAAGTTGTGGAATATTACCGTTATTCCTTTGTTCCGATAACTCCTTGACGGTTCTGCGAAGTTCCATGATGTCGTTCTTCATATCAAACAACACCTTATATAATATGTCGCGTTCCGAAATCGGGTCTTCTTCTTTGCCTCCTTTGTAAAGCATTGGCAACGAAGTGACATTGTTGTTTGGAAGATAATTTTTAAGAATGTCTGGTGTTATGATTCTTTCTTCTTCGATGATGGAAATCTGTTCTGTGATATTTTTCAGCTGTCTGATGTTACCGTCCCAGCGATAATTTTCCATCATGACGACGGCTTCTTGTGTAAGTTGCAATGCCGGCATACGGTATTTCTCCGCGAAGTCGGCAGCGAATTTTCTGAATAACAACTTGATGTCTTCTTTACGCTCGCGTAATGCAGGTATGCGAATCGGCACTGTGTTGAGACGATAATATAAATCCTCTCTGAACTTGCCTTTTTCTATTGCTAAAGGAATGTTTAAGTTCGTAGCTGCCACTATTCTGACATCGGTTTTCTGAACTTTCGAGGAACCGACTTTGATGAATTCGCCGTTTTCCAAGACTCTCAGCAGTCGGGCTTGCGTCGCTAATGGAAGTTCTCCGACTTCATCTAAGAAAATAGTGCCTCCGTCAGCGACTTCAAAATAGCCTTTTCTCGTGTCGATGGCTCCTGTGAATGAGCCTTTCTCGTGTCCAAATAACTCTGAATCAATGGTTCCTTCTGGTATGGCTCCGCAGTTAATGGCAAAATAGTTCTTATGTTTCCTCGAACTATTCTGATGTATGATTTGTGGGATAACATCTTTACCAGTACCGCTCTCTCCATTAATCAGCACGGTGAGGTCGGTGCCAGCAACTTGAACCGCAATCTCAATGGCTCTATTGAGATCGCGGCTGTTACCTATTATCTTAAATCGTTGTTTGATTGATTGGATGTCTTGAATGTCCATTATCGTAATGTTGCTTTTAGTTGTTGTTCTATGGCTGACTGAATCTTAGCCATCGTCTTCTCGATAACCTTGTCAGTCAACGTCTTCTGAGTATCCATCAAGATGAAACTCAAAGCATATTGTTTCTTGCCTTCCGGAATCTTGTCGCCTGTATAAATATCGAAAAGACCGACAGATTGCAAAATCTTATTCTCTGCTGCAAAAGCAACGTTTTTCACTTGTTCAAAGTTCACGTTCTTGTCGAGAATTAATGCTAAGTCACGACGTACTGCCGGGAACTTAGGTAAGGCTTCGTAACGTACTGCCTTGGCTTCTTTGTTGGCTTTCAAGAGATTATCCCAATTCATCGTGGCATGATATACTTCTCTCTTCAAATCGAATAACTTCAAAGTCTTCTGATTTATCTTACCGAGAGTGCATAACTCCATGCCGTTCAAGCTATAAACTAAAGAATATTCGTAATGTTTTACGTTGCCTTCGCTTGTCTCAATTTTCTCGACATTAATATTGAGTTTATGTAAAATGCCTAAGACATATTTCTTAAGTTCATAGAAATCAACGTTCTGTGGTTTATTACTCCACAGTTCTTCCTTATCTTTTCCTGTGATGAATAAGTCTAAGTTATAAATTTCAGTATATGGTGACAAGGAAACGCCTTCTTGTTTTTTATCGGCATCGTAGAAATATGTATTACCAAATTCGAAGAACTTAATGTCGAAAATCTTATGGTTGTGGTTGTTTTCTATGCTCTTCAATCCGCCGAAAAGCAACGACTGACGAAGCACGTTCAAGTCTGAACTGAGAGGATTCAAAATCTTGACGTTTCTATTTTCATCGAAGCTGTCCATCTCTTTGGTGTAAGCTTCTTTAGTCAAAGAATTATTCATGATTTCGTAGAAACCATTAGAAGCCAACATGATAGAAATGTTTCTCTTCAACTTCTCAGGATCTGGTTTCGCCACGACATTTAAAGTAGCGTTAATCTTTTCAGGAATAGCGATGTTGTCGTAGCCGTAAATTCTCAATATCTCTTCAACTAAATCGGCAGGACGATAGACATCAACTTTACATGTAGGAACATCGACTGTCACAGATTCGTCTGTCAATTCAACTACTTTACAATCTAAGTTTTTGAGGATATTTACTGCTATTTCTTTTTCTATCTCTTGACCTGCTATCTTATTGAGATAAGCGAATTTAAGTTCAACGCGAACTGGAGTGAAGTCGCCGTTGATGACATCTTTTATCTCTGACGATATTGTTCCTCCTGCCAATTCTTTAATTAACAAAGCGGCACGTTTCAAAGCGTATATTGTCATGTTAGGGTCGCAGCCACGTTCGAAGCGGAAGCTGGCGTCGGTCTGCAATCCGTGATATTTTGAAGTCTTACGTACTGAAGTAGGGTTGAAATAAGCGCTCTCAATGAACACATTTGTCGTGTTTTCTGTCACACCTGATTCTGCTCCACCGAAGACACCTGCAATACACATTGGTTCTTCTGCATTGCAAATCATCAAGTTGGTGTTGCTGAGCTTACGTTCTACTCCGTCTAATGTCACGAACTTGGCTCCTTCTTCGAGACATTTCACAACGACTTTCTTACCTTTGATTTTATCTGCGTCGAAAGTATGAAGAGGCTGACCTGTCTCCATCAAGACGTAATTTGAAATATCAACGATGTTATTTATTGAGCGAAGTCCGATAGCTTCAAGTCTATGTTTCAACCATTTTGGTGATGGTCCTACTTTAACGCCGCTTACTGTCACGCCTGAATAGCGAGGACAAGCCTTAGTATCTTCAACTACGACTTCGATGTCGTTATTTGTATTTTCAACTTTGAAATCATCTACCGAAGGAATGACGAGATGATATTTATCTGTTTTCTCTTGATAATTAAGCGCTGCCACCAAGTCACGGTTCACACCGATATGTGATGTGGCGTCGGAACGGTTGGCGGTGAGACCAATCTCTAATGTAGTATCTTGTTCGACAGGGAAATAGAACGAAGCAGGTTTGCCGATTTCGTAATCTTCAGGAAGCACCATGATACCGTCGTGCGACTCGCCAATCTGGAGTTCGTCTTCAGCGCAAATCATGCCTTCCGACACCTCGCCACGAATCTTGCCTTTTTTAATAGTGAACGACTCACCGTCTTTATGAAGTTCTGTGCCAATTGTTGCGACTAAAACCTTCTGACCTTCTGCTACGTTAGGAGCACCGCACACTATGTTGAGAGGCTCTTCTGCTCCAACATCGACTTTAGTGATATGAAGATGATCTGAATTCGGATGATCGACACAGTAAATAACCTTGCCTACTACCACACCTTTCAAGGCGCCTTTTATTGATTCGTAAGGAGTTAAGTCTTCAACTTCGAGACCTGTTCCTGTTAATTTCTTTGCTATTTCTTCTGCTGATAAGTCGCAGTTGATATACTGCTTAAGCCAATTATAAGATACTTTCATTGTAAAATCCGGATTTAAGTTGCAAATATAATAAAAAAGGCGAAAGTCTAAAGGCGAAAGTCTAAAGATTTTTTAAGCCAATGAGCCAACTTATTGACTTATCCAATCCTTCCCCAGTCGAAGCCTGCTGCCATGTTTTTATTGAAATAATCTTTTGTTATCTGATGTTCTGGTTTCGATAATGTGGGGTCGCTGTCTAATAACAAGTTCACCATTCTTCTTGTATGACGTATTATCGGTTCGTCTTTCATGAAGTCGCCAATTTTCATCTCTATCATTCCCGATTGTCGTGTGCCTTGTGTCTCGCCTGGACCTCTTAGTTGCAAATCGGCTTCTGCTATCTCGAAGCCGTCGTTGGTGCGCACCATCGTCTCCATTCTTTTCTTTCCTTCGCCTGTGAGTTTATGGTCGGTCATCAAGATGCAATACGACTGTTCTGCTCCACGTCCTACGCGACCTCTGAGCTGATGCAGCTGCGACAATCCAAATCTGTTGGCGTTCTCTATAATCATGACAGAAGCGTTAGGGACGTTGACGCCTACTTCTATCACCGTGGTCGCCACCATGATATGAGCTTGGTTTTTCACAAAACGCTGCATCTCGAAGTCTTTGTCGTCGGCACTCATCTGTCCGTGTACCACGCAGATGCGATATTCTGGTTCTGGGAAGTCGCGGAGCAGAGCTTCGTAACCTTCCTGAAGATTTATCAGATCCATCTTCTCCGACTCTTTGATGAGAGGATAGACGACGTAGATCTGATGTCCTGCCGCGATTTCTTTTTTCATGAATGAAAGAAGCCTCAGCCGTTGTTCTTGGTAGAGATGTATTGTCTGAATAGGTTTTCTTCCTGGAGGCAGCTCGTCGATTTTAGATACGTCAAGGTCGCCGTATTGTGTCATGGCGAGGGTACGTGGTATTGGCGTCGCTGTCATGACGAGAGTGTGTGGCGGATATTCTGTCTTCTCCCAGAAACGAGCTCTTTGTGCCACACCGAAACGATGTTGTTCATCGACGATGCATAGTCCTAACTGCTTGAACTTCACGCTTTCTTCTATTAGTGCATGTGTTCCTATTATGATTTGTATGTCGCCGTTTTCTAAAGCTGGCAAAATATTCTTACGTTCTTTTTGTTTGGTGGAGCCTGTCAGAAGTGCCACAGTGACTTTCATGTCGCCGAGCATTTTCTTGATGGTTTCGTAATGTTGGTTAGCGAGTATTTCGGTCGGAGCCATCAGTGTGGCTTGAAATCCGTTGTCGAGAGCGAGGAGCATCACCATGAGAGCTACTATAGTCTTGCCGCTGCCCACGTCGCCTTGCAGAAGTCGGTTCATCTGAAAACCGGTTTTCAAATCGCTGCGAATCTCCTTGATGACGCGTTTCTGTGCGTTGGTGAGAGGGAAGGGGAGACGCTCGTTATAGAATGTGTTGAAATAATCGCCGACAGTGTTAAAGACGACGCTTCTCGTATTCAGTGTTCTTTCTTTTTTGTTAAGAAGAAGTCGTAGCTGAAAGAAGAAATGTTCCTCATATTTCAGTCGCGTCGTGGCGAGATGTATGTCGTTGCTGTTCGACGGAAGATGTATCTTGTAATAAGCCGCTTTTCTTGAAAGAAGTCGGTCTTGAATTATCAATGAAGATGGCAGGTTCTCCGGTATCATCTCCCAACATTGAAGCACGAGAGTCTTGATAATCTTGGCGATCTGTTTCGTGCCGAGTCCTGCGTTGCGTAGTTTTTCTGTGGTGTTATAAACACCTTGAAGTGAATCTCCGATAATTTTATCGTTAGGGTCGTATTCTTCTATGTCGGGGTGCGTGAAAGAGAATCTGTTGTTGAAGACGTTGGCTTTGCCGAAGAGCAGATATTTCTTTCCAGGGACGAATTTGTTTTTAATCCATTTAAGACCTTTGAACCAGACGAGTTCTATAGAGCCGGTCTCATCGGAGAAGGTGGCGCTGATGCGTGTCATGCGTGGCTCGCCGTGAGCCTTTACGTTAGATATTGTACCGACAAGTTGATAATAAACGGTGTCGTCATAAATCTGGTTTACCTTATGTATTTTACTACGGTCTACATAACGAAAAGGAAAATATTCTAAGAGGTCTTGAAACGTGAAGATGCCGAGTTCTTTGTTGAGAAGCTCAGCGCGTTTCGGACCTACGCCTTTGAGAAATTCTATTTTCGTATGAAGTATGTCAAGCATTTTTAATCATAAAAATTGGTTTGTAAAGATAGGAAATAATTAGGAATTAGAAGTTAGGAATTAGGAATTTATTTACTCGGAACTCTGACCTTGACTCAAAAAAAAGAGACATCACATTGTGATATCTCTTTCAATTTTCAACTTTCAACTTGATTAGTACTCCCAGAGGTTTTGCTCGAAGTCTATTATTGATTGTTTGATGCGTTCTGATTCGCGAAGTGCATCTAAGCCTTTAGCGTATTCGATGATGCTACGGTCGAAAATGTTGTCTTCTCTAACGATGTAGCTGTCGAAAACTCTTCTCAAGAAGACATCGTCGTAGCTGAGACGTGCTGCTGAGTTAGAACGATTGAAGAAAGGAGCATCGATGAGGATTCTGCGAAGATTGTCATCGTATGGTACCCAGAACAAAATATTCGGCATTTGAACACCATCTTTCTCTTCCATTTTTACAGGAGCTATAGCTATGATTCTGACGAGTAATTCTGCTCTTTGTTTGTCGAAATACCATTCTTCCTTTATTCTACAACGTTTTATCTGATCAGAACCCATTCTTGAGAAAACATCTTCATAACCAATAATATTTCCATATTCGTCATACTTAGGAATTTGAGAAGTTGTTGTTGTCTGATTCTGAATTTCGCTCCAAGTTATAGGTTTGATCAATTCACCTGTTCTTGTCTCGTCTTTATAAGCGACTACTCCAGATGTTGGGTCAGACAAAGCCTCTTCTAAAATAGTATAGAGGTTTTTATAATTTTTATGGGCCGTTACTGGGAAGTAGAAGCCTTGATTCATTTTTTGACGGAAGTCTATTTCACGCCAAATAGTTTTTTTCCACATAACATCGGCTTCTCTTACAAAAGGGAGAGGCATAGGCGTCTTGACACCTGTTGCATTTTCATCGTAAAGCCCGTCTTGAACTGTTGTTTCGTCTTCAAAGAAATTTTGTGCAGAAACTTCAGGTAAGAAGAAACTTAATCCGATGAAACTTAATATTACAAATAATTTTTTCATTATGATGTTATTTAAAATTAGTTCTTAATATTGATTGAAATAGAGGCGTCAATCTTACGTTCTTCACCATCTGGAGTTCTCACTCTGATTTCTTCGATAAAGAAACGTTTGGTGCTTTTGATTAAATCTTCCACTTCTTTATTGAAACGGTCACCTTTTACGTTATTAACGCTTTTTACTATACCAG
The DNA here is from genome assembly GCA_045596465.1 of Bacteroidales bacterium. Lineage (GTDB taxonomy): Bacteria > Bacteroidota > Bacteroidia > Bacteroidales > F082 > Limimorpha. Next base: position 17,872 of record JAZOCI010000118.1, read on the forward strand.
CTACGACAGCTGATGCGTTATAAGACACAACTTGTGAACGATAACCTTCGAAATCAAAGTCAGGCATTGTCAGTGTAATACCACCAGCAGCAATAACTTCTTCTTTTGTGAAAGAACCTTGGGCTTTACCATTGATGACAGGTTTCGGGTCTGGAGTAAGTTTCAAACGGAAGTCGCAGTTATCCAATATGATTCTCTTGCCATCAATTGTTGTTGATACTGTAACTGTCGTTATCTTGTCTTTACCTGGTTTTACGAAATATTCTCCGTCTCTTTTCACGAGTTCGCCGTTTGTGACACTGACTTCTATTTGATCTGCAGTGAATCCTGGAGCTGAGATAGAGATAGGATTTTCGAGACCTCTATACATAACATTCATCTTAGTTGGAGTTACGTTTGCTGATGGTGGAGCAACGGTATAAGATGTTTGGAATGGATAAGGTTTTATTTCTCCTGTTACAGGATCTTTCATCTCAATTTCACCTGCAATAAATTGTTCTCCTTCAGAGTTTGTAGGAACTTTAATCTTCACTATACCTTTTTGGCTTGAGACCTTGCTGATTGTGTTTTCTTTTGCTTTCGACAATTCTTTAACGCCTCTTGCATATCTTGCATCGAATTCTTTTGTGTCGTCTGATGCTACGATAAATACGTCGGCTTCATAATCTTGTCCTTTCAAGACGTAAGTTGTCTTAGGGAACACTTTTGCTTCCAATGTGTTGAATTTGAAGTCGCTTGCACCGATATTCTTGAATAACTCAGCGATAGCGTCGTGTTCTGTTGTTTGAACTTCACCAACAATCTCGTTGATAATTGACATAGCGGCAGGAATGATGACGTGGCCGAAGTTTTTATGTTCCCATGAAAGAGGTTCGCCATTGCCATTGAAATATTTACCGTTTGTTATCAAACCGGCATGATCTTCAAAGTTGTGGACACCAACGGAATCTAATGCTGATATTACGTATTGACGATATTCTTCAATCCTTTTACGTAACACTTCAGCGTTGTTTTGCTCAATCATGAATGCTGTGACGGCGTCATGTTTGTCGTTACCGCTTAAATTACCGAGTGCGAGTTTATGGAACACGCGTCTGTTCTTTGAAGGATCTGCTTGTTCTGGATTCAGAATCAATCTTTCTTCTTCATTTTTAGGATTGAATAATTCTTCTGCAGTAGCACCTTCGTTTTGTTCCAACAACACGAGTTTTATATCTCTTTCTATGAAGTTGATTAACTCGTCTGTTTTGTTACGAATTTCTTGAGCTTTTTGCCAATATTTCTCTGTCTTTTCAGGTTGTTTGTTATATTGTTGCTCGAAAGAATCGTAATAATCATTTATTTTCTTATCAACGCTGAAGTAGGTGTTCTCCAATCCGTCGTTCACTGTTGTGAAAGCATCGAGAACTTCTACAGAAACGTTCAAGGCTAACAGGGCAGTGAGAACGAGATACATCATTCCGATCATCTTCTGCCTTGGGGTTTCTTTTGCTCCTGACATCTTTAGTTATTTTTTATTGAGTTAATAATAGCTTAATAAAAATTCTTAGTTTATGCTTTGACGTTCATTGCTGAAAGCATGTTGCCATAAACTGTGTTAAGAGCTGTCATGCGTTTCGACAAGTCAGCGATTTGATGGTTAAGAGCTTCTGTTGATGTTGCAGATGCGTTAACTTTTTCGATATATTCTGACATTGTCTTGTTTAATTTGTTGTTTGTTTCTGTAACAATCATTGAGCTTTGAAGTTGAACCTCGAGAGCGCCAACTGTCTCAGTTGCTTTCTTCATAGCTTTAGCGTAATCGTTTGTTGCTGCAACAGCATTGCTGATTTCTGCCATTTGTGCTGCGTTTTCGCTAAGTCTGCTGATTCCTGCTCCCAATTTTTCAAGAACTTGTTCGTTGATGTTAGCTTTTGCAAACATCTCGTCTAATTGTTCTGTTGCTGATGTGTTGTTTCTTCTATTTGATTTGTTTTCTGTCTTTGCATGTCCGCCATCTTCTTGATATGCTAACTCTGGATATACCAAGCTCCAATCTGGTTCCATGTGTGGTGGCTCGAATGATGACATGATGAAGATAAATGCTTCCACGAACAAACCTACAGCCAACATGATGTTTGCGGCTTGACCTGGTAACCAGTGTGTAAGTTTAAATAATGCTCCTACGAGAACTACGGCTGCTCCCCAACCATAAATGTAACCCATAACGACCTTGCCACTTCTGGTCTGCATCCAATTGACAAATTTTTTAAACATAACTTCTTATTTTTTTTAATTATACATTTATTAATTTTTTCTCTTTATCTGAATTAATTATATACATACGATGCTTTCGATGAATTATCACCTTTGTTGCGACCAAGATAAGGTTGGATGCAACGGAAACCGATATAACATTTTGCAGTGTCTTGATATTCGTAAGCACGTGTTGTAACTTCAAGATAATATGCTATATCTTTCCATGAACCACCACGAACGACTTTTCTCTTCATGATTGCTGGGTCTGTATCTTTAGCATTATAAGTATAATTAGGGTTCATGTCCCAAGTGAAGTTATATGAAAGAGGATCAAATGCGCTGTTTGTCCATTCTGCAACGTTACCTGCCATGTCGTACAATCCCCAGTCGTTTGGTGGATAGTGACCGACAACCAATGTTCTTAAACCGCCGTCAGCTACATAGTTGCCACGTAAAGGCTTGAAGTTTGCATAGAAACAGCCTCTTTCATTACGGGTGTAAGGTCCTCCCCATGGATAAGGATTGAGGTGGTTGCCACCGCGAGCTGCCCATTCCCATTCTGCTTCTGTTGGAAGACGGAACTCTGACAACGCAACTTCGCCTTTTTGGCTTTGTAAATATTTGTTCAACTTTTCAGTGCGCCATACGCAGAACGCCTTGGCTTGATTCCAGTTGACTCCAACAACAGGATAGTTGTCGTAAGCTACGTGCCAGAAATATTTTTCTGTCAAAGGATCATTGAACGAATACGAATAGTCATGAATCCATGCTAATGTATCTGGATAAACATTGATTTGATCTTTCTTTACATAGACAGATCTGTTTGTCAAACCTTGAGGACGGTTGGCAAAACCTGCGTTCTTGTAGTCTGCATCTTCTCTGAATTCCTTTTTCGCAGCGGCTTGAAGGTCAACCCAGAAATATTCATAGAATAATTTACGAGAGTCGATTTCTTTTTTGCCAAAGAAACGTTCTTCTTCTGGAAGGTATAATTTGTCATCAAGTTCTGAATCTGACCAGTTGATTTTTGTTTCCCAATTCAAAATAGGTGTGTCATATTCTTCTCCAGTTTTTGGATTCTGTGTGATTATATAAGATTCTCCGTTCTCGCCTTCGCTCAAAATCTTACGTGCGATAGAGTCCCTTACCCAATAAACGAATTCACGATACTCATTGTTTGTAATTTCTGTTTCATCCATGAAAAATGATGATACGGAAATTGTTCGAGGCTGTGTTATTTGACTTGACGTAATGTCCTGTCCTCCAACACCCATTGTGTAACTTCCAAGTGGAACGAATACCATTCCGTATGGATCTGGATGATAAAATTGCTTGGATTGCTTTCTTACACCGACCAATTCTCCTTGGTTCGTGTTGCTACAACTGACTAAAGTCAAGATAACAAGGCTTAATACTAGTAACTTCTTCATTATTTATTTAATTTTATTACTTATTTTCTACTTCAAAAGTAGAAGTACTACAGAATAATTTGCAAATGTAAACAAAATTATTTTAAAAAGGTGAAAATTTATTTATTTTTTTTTTATAAGTATCTAATACTGTGATAAACTCTCGGAGATTTGTCCAAATCCATCTTGAATAAATAGCTTATACAAACCTCGTGAGAGCCTTGAACTGCGATGCCCATTGTGTTTATATCGTAAGAATACGAAATCTGTATGTCTTTGATTTTGAATCCTATCATTGCTGAAATAGATTCTTGGAAACGATAGTTGATTCCGCCCCACACCTTATTATTATAGAGTAATTTTGTTCCAATATTGAATTGTGTTGATGCTATATCGCTCATGATACACATCGAAGGAAGAAGTCTGTAAAGCGGATTATTAAATTGATATTCAAAGCCAGACATCAGATAAAATGTCCGGTCGCCTACAAAACTCGCGCTCGATGTCGAACTCGACAGCAGTTCTTTTCCTTTCGACTCGAAAAGACTTGTGGCAGAAAATCCGACATAAAATGTCTCAGGGATCTGCCAGAAAAGACCGAAGTTGGCATCTACGAGCATCGCATCTTTCTCTCCTTTCGGAAGTATTGGGTCGTTCTCGATATTAGGAATGAATTTGTTAAAATCTACAGAACGATTTATCATATTGAGAGCCAGACCGATACCTAATGTGCCAGCGCCCAAGTCTACATGAAAGGCGTATCCCATGTTGACATTGATGTTGTCTTCAAAGCCTATTTGGTCTTTCATGATGGAGAGCGAAGCTCCGCCGTGCAATGCTTTCACAGGCATATCTCCGGAAAATAGCATCGTCTTCGGCGCAACGGAATTGCCTTCCATGTCTTTGAATCCCGTCCATTGGTCTCTGTAAATTCCCATAACGTTGACTCCTTCGCTGAGCCCACCAAATCCCGGATTGACAGTAGCATAAGAATTACTGTAATTTGTAAACATAGGTGCCTGCTGCGATTTCGCCATTACGCTGATCGCAACAAAGATAATTATCAGTATGTATCTTATTCTTTGCACTTTCCGTTATTATTTTATTCTTAAACTTTGATTTTTTGCGTTTATTGTGTTTTTATTTGTTGCCAATTTGTTATTTATCTACACCTTATTAATTAATATATGAGCTTAGGAAAATAATCTTACAATATCATTGCCGTTTGCATAGAGCACGAGAATCAATAATATTATAAGTCCGATAGTCTGTGCTATTTCCAAAAATCTCTCGCTTGGCTTTCTTCTCGTTACTATTTCCACAAGCAGGAACAAGACATGTCCGCCATCGAGTGCTGGAATTGGCAATAGATTCATGACTGCCAATATGATAGATAGGAGAGCTGTGAGCTTCCAAAATTCTGCCCAATAGAATCTTTCAGGGAAAATGCTTCCGATAGTGATGAATCCACCTAAGCTCTTATAGGCTCCTGTGTTAGGATTGAAAATCATTTTCACCTGCTTCCAATAGTCACTCAACTCAGAGCCTGTCTTATGGAATCCTCTTGGTATGGCTTCAAAAAACGAATATTCTATCTTGCTGAAGGTCGGTAATTCTGTGGAGACTCCTATTTTTGCTTCTTCTGTAAGACGCATAGCTACTTGCATAGTGTCGCTTTCACGAATGAAGCCGATGGTAATATCTTTGTTCGCAAATTGTGCGATGTTTTGGATAAAATCGTAATAATTAGGTGTATATATATCATTGATTCTAAAGATTTTATCTCCTATTTCCATTCCTGCTTCTTTGGCGATAGAGCCAGATATAAATCCTTTGATGGTGAATGGAAATACGCAGGATATGAAACTCTCTCTTGCTTGAAACATCTTTTTCTTTATGTCTTCTGATACTTCTATATTTACCTTCTTGCCATCTCTTTCAACTTCAACCACTTGAATGTCTTCTATGATTAATTCCAATTGGATTTTTCTAAAATCTTCGACGTAATTCCCATCTAAAGATAAAATCTTATCTCCGTCTTGGAATCCGGCTTCTTTTGCCAAATCGCTGGTTATGATGCCGTGTTTATTTACTTCTGCAGTGGAAAGATATTGTTCGCCTTGTGAGATGAGCAGTCCGGTGTAGATGAAATAGGCGAGTACTACGTTCATGAAAACGCCGCCGACCATGATTATGAGTCTTTGCCAAGCCGGTTTGCTTCTGAATTCCCAAGGCTGCGGTTTTTGTTGCATCTGTCCCATATTCATCGACTCGTCTATCATTCCTGCAATGCTGCAATATCCGCCGAGAGGAACCCAACCGATGCCGAATTCTGTGTGCTCTTCGTCTGTACGCCAATCGTCTTCTGGAAGCGTGCTTAAGTCAATGGCTTCGTAAGTGTAAGATTTCTTGTTGGTTACAGGATCTATGTGTTCGTGTGTGATGAATTTGTCGGGTGTGTTTTTGCTGAAAAATGCAAAACGCCATTTCCCGTGAACTTTCTTGCATCTGAAAATTGAGAAATTCGGGTTGAAGAACATGTAGAATTTCTCGACTCTTGTCTTGAAGATAACTGCTGCTATAAAATGACCGAATTCATGTATCAAAATCAACAATGAGAGCGATAACACGAATTGTATAACCTTGATTAAAATATCCATTTTTTGAAAAAAGTTTAAGTTTGCAAAGATACAAAAATTACTGAATGTTATTTGTTTCGAATGAAATATAATCTTCTGGATCTAATGGCGTTCCGTTGTACCACAACTCGAAGTGAAGATGAGGCCCGGTTGAGAGGCTTCCGCTGTTTCCATAAATCGCGATGGCATCGCCAGCACTGACAAAATCGCCGTCTTCTTTCAACAAGACCGCATTGTGTTTATATACCGAAAATAAATTTCCATTATGTTGAATACCAATGCAATAACCGTTTTCTACCGTCCAGTCGGAATAAATGACAGTGCCGTCGGCAATCGCCTTGATGACTGAATTATTGCTCGAAACCAAATCAGTGCCGAAGTGTTTTTCTTCTCTGTTGAAATGATTTGTCACGATTCCGTTTATTGGAGCAAAGAACGATACTAACTTGAATTCTTGATGAGTTTCTGAAGTTATAGTATTGTTAAACAAGTTGTTACGAGTTTCTGATTCATATTCCAAGCGGAAGATGCTGTCTTGTCTTGAATTTTTTACAGCTATTTTATTGTAATGGGTGTTGTTTGATTTGGTCAGAAGTGAATTTATGCTGTCGCCTTCAAAACCATCTCCTGTTATGATTTTTTTTAAGTTGTTGATATACAAATCTTTTTGCTTGAAAATAGTTTCCAAGGAATCGGCACGTTTCTCCATCTCATAGACGCGTCGGTTGAGACTTACGTCGGTATATCCTGGAATGTATTCTCTCAATGGTGTGAAAGCTATCAGATAGATAACCAATATGATAAGTAAGATGGACGAGAAAATTACGATGTTAAAAAAGTTTAACAAAGTGAGTTTGAAATGTATTCTTTCTTCGTAAGTCTCGTTGTTGTAAACGACGATTCTATACTTTTTTCTTATCTTGTCTCTAAGCCTTTCTTTCTTGTTATTTTCTTTTTTTGCCATAAATCTCAGTTTGAAAGATTATATCTGTCGGGATGTTTTGCCACGATACCACGATAGAAGTTCTCCATGAATTTCCAGTCTTCTTCAAAATTACCTGTAGGGTACAACATCGGGCCGAATCCTAATTCTTTTTTTTCGAAGTCGAGGAAGCCGAGCACGATAGGGACGTCGGCTTTCAAAGCTATGTAATAGAAGCCTTTTTTCCAGTTATGAACGAGTTTTCTCGTGCCTTCTGGCGTTATTATGATGTTCAACTCATCATATTTGTCAAATAATGCAGCGACTTGATTTACAATGTTATTGCTTCTACTTCTATCGACGGGAATTCCTCCGAGTTTCTTTAAAATAGGTCTCAAAATCGGATTCTTGAAGAATTCTTCCTTTATCAAAAATCTTACGTTTCTGTTCAGATTGCAATAAGCCAAGCGACCGAGTACAAAGTCATCGATGCTCGTGTGAGGTGCTACTGCGATGACGCATTTCTTCACTTCGTTGGGTATGATGCCGACGAGTTTCCAGCCTAAAAGCTGAAATGTTTTCCTACCTAACCAATTCCACATTCCCATTTTATTCTACTTGTAAATGAAGCGTTTCCTTTATTTTGCTGACATTCGGATTATCTGATGCCATCTTTTCGTATTTCTGTTTGTCGGTATATAAAACTACTTCTCTCGGACGTTCCAAAACTTCTTCTTTTAAAATGAATTGGTTGTTATGAAGATTCGTTTTGAGATATTCGTGAAGAGCGTGCATATTATTTTGGTCTTTAATAACCAAGACGTTGTCTATCTTGAAATGTATCTCATTGCCATTGACTAATGTCGGCTCGGCATTTTTCATGCTCACACCAAAAATCGGAGAAGTGGCTTGAATGGCATTTGCGAAATCGTCCCAGACTTTCGTAAGTCGCTCCTGTACAATGACATCATTCCATACTTCTTCAACAGCCTCTTCCTTCTTCGGAGCCTCTTCTGTAATCGAAATCGTTCTCGGTCGATTCGAACGACTAACTCTAACAGCTTGACTTTGACTTTGACTCTGACTCTGAACTTGTTGATTTACAACTGACGGCTGTTGGCTCTGAACTTGTTGATTCGTTGTTCTGTTGACCTGTTGACTTGCAACAGACGGTTGTTGGTTTACGGCCGTTGGCTGACTGCTGACCGCTGACTGCTGACCGCTTTCAACATAGCACATTTTCATCAGGCATATTTCGAGATGGAGTCGTTTGTTGTTGCTGTTCCTGAAATTCAGATCGCATTGATTTGCAAGGTCTAAAGACTTCAGAAGGAAATATTGCGAGCATTTCTGAGCCTGTTCGATGTATCTTGCTTTCAGTTGTCGGCTCACTTCCATCAAGTCGATGAGTTTTTCGTTTTTACCGAGAAGCAGATTTCTCAGGTGAGTCGATAGTCCTTGTATAAAATGTTGAATATCAAATCCATTTTCGATGACATTGTTGAGAAGCATCAAGATGGAGCTGTTATCTTTGTTAAGAATATTGTCCACCATTCTGAAATAATATTCATAGTCGAGGACGTTGAGGTTGTTGATAATATCTTTATAAGTGATGTTTTTTCCCGAGAAACTCACCATTTGGTCGAATATCGACAGTGCATCGCGGAGAGCTCCGTCGGCTTTTTGAGCGATGATGTTAAGAGCTTCTTCTTCGGCTGTTATACCTTCTTTCGTTGCGATGTTTTGTAGATGCTTGCTAATATCCTCGATTGTAATTCTCTTAAAATCAAAGATTTGACATCTTGATAATATGGTAGGGATAATTTTATGTTTCTCTGTTGTGGCGAGGATGAATTTCGCATACGCCGGCGGTTCTTCCAAAGTCTTTAGAAAAGCGTTGAAAGCGGCTTGCGAAAGCATGTGAACCTCGTCGATGATATAGACCTTATATAGACCGACCTGAGGAGGAATTCTCACTTGTTCGACAAGATTGCGTATGTCGTCAACGGAGTTGTTTGACGCGGCATCTAATTCATAGATATTGAATGAGTTGGAGCTGTTGAAACTTCTGCACGATTCGCATTCGTCGCAGGCTTCCATATCGGCTGTCGGATTCATACAGTTTATGGTCTTCGCCATGATTCTGGCGCATGTCGTCTTGCCTACACCTCTCGGTCCGCAGAATAAGAAAGCCTGAGCTAAAGTGTTGGTTCTTATAGCGTTCTGTAGTGTTGAGGTTATAGATTTTTGCCCAACTACACTTTCGAAAGTTATTGGTCTGTATTTCCTTGCTGATACTACAAAATTATCCATGATAGCCTTTTTAATTGAAGCCGTAAAGTTACGAGTTTTCTGTGTTGATTTATTATTTTTTTACAATTATTTTTTTATAAAAAACGTTAGTTTATAACGTCTAATTATTTATTTTTGCATATTTGGAAATCAAGTAAAAATAAAACGCTAAAAAAAGAGTTATATTTCTCGATTAGATTTTAAATTGTAAGAAAAGTGTCGAAAATCAGAAATAACAAATACAGTATCATAGTCATATTCTTGTCAGTGTTGGTTTTAAGTTCTTGTTCGACGAAGAAAAACAAGTGGAACAGAAGGGTTTATCATAACATAACAAGTCATTACAATGTTTGGTGGAACGGCGACCAGAGCGTGAAGGAAGGCGATAAATCGTTGAGAGAGACGGTGAAAGATGATTATACTGCAATTTTGCCGGTTTACAATTATGGTACAAAAGAAAATGCTTTGTCGCTTAACTCGCAGATGGACAGAGCAATAGAAAAATCGTCCATTTGTATTCAGCGTCATTCTATGTATTTCAACGGAAAAGAATACGTGAAATGGATTGACGATTCTTATCTTCTCATGGCGAAAGCTAATTTTTACAAACAGGATTATATTCCAGCGCGACGTACGTTCGATTTCGTTGCTAACTCGTATGATGATGAAAATACGAAATATGTCGCAAATCTATGGTTGGCAAAGACTTACATAGAAACACAGCAATATCCTAAAGCGGAGTCTCTGTTACAATCTTTACTTGTTGCGACATCGGAAAACGACAAAATGCCGAAATTTGTGAGAAATAACCTCGACTTGGTTTATGCAGATTATTACATCAAGACAAGGCAATACGACAATGCAGTAAGGTATCTCAAAAGCGCTTTGTTAAAAAACGTTAAGAAAAATACCAAAGCCAGAACGATGTTTATCTTAGGGCAAATTTATGAATATCAAGGAGATAACAGAAGGGCAACAGAACAATTCAAGGCGGTGATAAAAAAACATCCCGGCTATGAGATGACTTTCGAGGCGCAGATTAACCTCGCAAAATGTCACGATTCGAGAGACACGACAGAGATTATGAAAATGTTTTGGAAGATGCTTAAAGATTCCAAGAACTTAGAATACAAAGACCGAATTTACTATGCAATGTCAGATGTGGCTTTGAGAAGAGACAACGAAGAACTCGGTATAAAATATCTTAGAAAATCGGTCGCGACGAGTGTCAGCAACAACCGCCAGAAGGTTAAATCGTCGCTTAAAGTGGCTTCGATGTTGTTCGATAACAGAGATTATATCTTGTCGCAAGCGTATTACGATACAGTCGTCATGACGATGGACAGGACTTATCCGGAATATGACAGCTTGTTGAATCTGTCGGTCATGTTGTCGGATTTGGTCGATAATCTCACGAATTATCAGTTGCAAGATAGTCTATTACGTCTCGCAGAGATGGATTCTGTCTCGAGAAATAAAATCATTTTAGGTGTCATAGAAGATTATAAAGCAGAGCAGGAACGACTCGCTAAAGAGAAGGAACTTCAGGAACAGTTAGCGCTTCTTGGTGGTGACCAATTGGCGAATCCGAATATGTCGAATCCGATGTCATCGCCAACAACGGCTTCGTGGTATTTTTACAATCAGACTTCGCTGACTCGTGGCGCGACGGAATTTAGAAATAAATGGGGCAACAGAACTTTGGAAGATTTTTGGTTCATAACTAACAAAAGAAGCATGATGACTGAAGAAGAAGCCTTTGAAAATGAGCTTCTTGAATATTTTTCGGAAGAAGAATTAGCCTCGCTTTCTGATGAGGAAATAGAGAAATTGTTAGAAGAACGCAAGCAGGAAAATCCGGAAGATACAGCTCAATATCAGCCGACAGACATAGGCTATTATCTGCAGCAGCTGCCTTTCAGCGAGAAACAGAAGAAGGAAGCTCACAAGCAAATACTCCAGTCTTTGAACAACGTAGGTTACATCTATTACGACAATCTCGAAGATTATAACAACTCGATAGATGCTTTTACGGAGATGAACGAGCGTTATCCTGGAAATGAAAATGAGTTGTCGTCGTGGTATTATCTTTATAAGATGTATAGTTCGCAAGGAGAAAAAAATGAAGCTGATATTTATAAGAATCAGATACTTACAAAATATCCAGACTCTAATCAAGCCAAGATTATCATCGATCCAGAGTATTTTGTAAAGCAACAAGAACAAGGTCAAGAGTCGTCGAATCTTTATGCCGAGACTTTTGAAGCCTATAAGAACGAGCAATATAAAAAGGTAAGAGAAAATGTCAATAAGGCACGTGAGATTTGTCCAGACGACACGCTTTTGATGCCGAGATTTGAATTCCTCGATGCTATTGCTGCCGGCGACATATATTCCGTTGATTCTATGGCGTATGCCTTATATCGTCTCGTCCAGAAATATCCGACGAGCAGCATCAAGTCGCACGCTTTGGAAATCCTCTTGAAAGCCAATGAGATGTACGCTTTAGGACTTCCTGTAGAGAGCGCGCGTCAAAAAGAGAAAGAGCCTGAAAAAGAATATCCTTACACTTATAATCCTGACGAAGAATATTACGTAATGATTATCTGTAACACAAAGAATGTGAGAGTCAATCCGTTGAAGGTTCGTATTAACGACTTTAACAAAGAAAGTTTCAGAATGTTGCAGCTTGAGGTAAAGAACGTGATGCTTAACAAACAAGAGTCGTTGGTGACGATAGAAGAGTTTGAAAATGAATCGAAAGCCAATGATTATAAGACGGCTATGTTCTTGACGGATTATCTTTTCGGAGGAGTGAAAGAGGAACATTACAAAGTGCTTTTAATATCAAAGAGCAATTATCCGATATTCTTTAACAACAAGAATGTTGATGAGTATATAGAATTCTTAAATCAATATCAATGATAAAAAACAATACTATGAACAGCGAAAGTCCTGCAAGAAATATTATAGGCAACGGCACTGTAATAAAAGGAGAAATCGAGTCTAATGGCGACATCAGAATTGATGGAAAAGTTTTAGGAACATTGAAATCGACCGGAAAAATTGTCTTAGGACAAAATGGCGTTATCGAAGGCGACATCTATTGTAAACATGCCGATTTTTCAGGACATGTAAAAGGTAAAATCGTTGTAGATGAGTTGACTTCGATGAAATCTACATCATATATCGAAGGTGAACTCAATACCAAACAGTTGTATATAGAAATAGGTGCCAAGTTTAACGGCAAGTGCGAAATGGGCAGTGCAGAAGCACCGAAAGTAGAAGTCAAGAAGTAATGAAGTCTAAGAATACGAGATTTTTCATTTCCTTATTGTGCGTTGTCGTGTTTGCGACAGCATTGACTTTTGTGTTTAAAAATATTGTCCCTCAAATAGTTACGTCATGTTGGATGTGGCAGATATTACTTTTTGTAATAATAAATATCGTAGTATATTTTGTGGGAATTAAGATAAAAGGCAAAGGCGATGCCGTTAAGACGACGAATTTTTATACGATAACGACGGTGACGAAACTCTTTGCGTTTCTTGCGATATTACTCGCTTACGCTTTGATGTTTCCAGAAGATGCGAAACCATTTATCATTACATTTTTAATATATTATTTCTGTTTTACAATTTTTGAGACCTTTGTCAAAATAAAAACAAACAATTGATGATGAAAAACGAAATCGTTGGTTATGAAAGGATTGACAAATTCAATCCTGAGAAATTAGAAAAGTTGCAAGAACATTATGCTGCGATTTTGGAGTTGTTAGGCGAAGATGTCACTCGTGAAGGTTTGGAGAAGACGCCTTTGCGTGTGGCTAAGTCGATGCAATTTTTAACGCAAGGCTACACCATGGATCCGAAGGAGATTCTGCTTTCGGCTAAGTTTAAGGAAGACTACCGTCAGATGGTTGTGGTGAAAGATATAGAGTTGTTTTCTTTGTGCGAACATCACATGATACCGTTCATCGGCAAGGCCCATGTAGCTTATATACCAAACGGTTACATAACAGGATTGAGCAAGATAGCTCGCGTTGTGGAAGCCTATTCGCGCCGTCTTCAGGTTCAGGAACGACTGACGACACAGATTAAAGAAGCCATCAACGAGGCGTTGCATCCGCTTGGCGTGGCAGTCGT